>DOTC01000030.1 GCA_003513855.1 Deltaproteobacteria bacterium
GACCCTCGCCTTGTAAGGGCGATGCTCTACCAGCTGAGCTATCCGCCCGTCCGCGTCAGGAGATCAAACCTACCAGATCCCGTTCCTCCGTGTCAACGCGAATCGGGGACGGCGAGGGCCCGCCGTCTGCTACTATGGGGGGCATGAAGATCGCCCTGCTCGGCGCGATGGGATTCGTGGGACAGGTCGCGGCCCGTGACCTTGCCGGACGGCCGGAGGTTGCGGAGCTCCTTCTCGTGGACTACAACATCCGCGAAGCGAAGAAGTTCGCCAGGGCCCTCTCCCCGAAATGCCGGTGGGCGATGGCCGACGTCGGGCGGGTTCCCGACCTCGAGCGGCTCCTGGACGACGTCGACGCGGTGGCGAACGCCGTCGGGCCGTGTTCGGAATACGAGAAGACGGTTCTCCTCACGTGCGCCGCCTCGCGGCGTCCCGTCGCCAGCATCGGGGATGGTGCCCCTGCCGGATCCGACCGCCGGGAAATCCACGACGCATTCCGCCGCGCGGGAGCGGGGGCCGTCTCCGGCTGCGGGATGCTGCCGGGCTGGACGGACCTGCTGGAGGCCCATTTCCTGCCGGGGGGGGGGACGGGGAAAAGCGATCCGGTCCCCCGCGGGGGAAAGCGGTTTCTCTTCTGCTCCCCGGACCGGTTCGGCGGCTACGCCTTCTTCCGCCGGC
Organism: Deltaproteobacteria bacterium; assembly: GCA_003513855.1. Taxonomy (GTDB): domain Bacteria; phylum Desulfobacterota; class Deferrimicrobia; order Deferrimicrobiales; family Deferrimicrobiaceae; genus CSP1-8. Next base: position 679 of record DOTC01000030.1, read on the forward strand.
TCGCCCGGGAGATCGGGCGCCCCACGTCCGCCCCGTCCTGGGCCCCGGCCGGCGGATACTTCGAGGCAGGGGAGGGAACCGCATTCGGGCTCCCGGAGGGAAGACCCGCGGGGCTTTGCGCAGGGATCGCCGGCGGGTTCGGGATATTCGGGACGGTGGGCAGGGAGATGTCCGCCGCTTTCCTGTTCTGGCTCCGCCGATCCATGCGCCCGGGCCCGGGCACGCCTGCCGCGGCGGCGGGAGTGTTCCCTGCGGGCGAGGGGAGGGGGCCCTTTGCATCCATCTCCGACCCGCAGGGGAAGGTCGCCGGGACACTGCTCGCCGAAACGGTCCTGCAGCTGGGACGGGGACAGGGGAAAGGAAAAGGCCTCCTGCCGCTTCCCGAGATCGTCGGGAGGAAGGAGGCCGAACGAATCGCCTCGTCCTGCAACGCTACCGTAAAGGGAGGACTGACGGACCGCCTCTAATGGCGTACCACGTCCCCGTCCGACCCCTCCGATGAAGCCGGGGGCGGCTCCGGGAGGGGTACCGCTTCCTCCACCTTGGCACCCTCGGGCATCTCGATGCCCGCGGAGATCACCTCGTCCATGTGCCGGACGAAGATGATGTTGAGGTTCTTCTTGATCTTCCCCGGGATCTCGGCGAGATCCTTCTCGTTCTCGGCGGGCAGGATCACCGNNTGGGCCGCCAGCAGCTTCTCCTTGACCCCGCCGATGGGCAGGACCCGGCCCCGCAGGGTGATCTCCCCCGTCATCGCCAGATCGTTGCGCGCAGGGACGCGCAAGAGCGCCGAGGCCAGCGCCGTCGCCATCGTGATCCCCGCCGAAGGGCCATCCTTGGGGATCGCCCCCTCCGGCACGTGGATGTGGATGTCGATCTTCTGGTAGAAGTCCTTCTCCAGGTCCATGATCTCCGCCCGGGTGCGGATGTAGGAGAGCGCGGCATGTGCGGACTCCTGCATCACCTCCCCGAGCTTGCCGGTGACCTTCAGGTTCCCCTTGCCGGGCATGACCGCGGCCTCGATGAGGAGAAGTTCGCCGCCGAACTCCGTCCAGGCCAGTCCCGTCGCCAGCCCGGTCTGCCTCTTCTCCTCCGCCTCGCCGTACCGGTACTTCGCCACCCCGAGATACCGGCGCACCAGCTGCGGAGTGACCCGGATCCTCCCCGGCCCCTTCTCCTTGACGAACTCCCGTGCGATCTTCCGGAGGATGGAAGCCAGCTCCCGTTCCAGATTCCGGACTCCCGCCTCCCGGGTGTAGTAGCGGATGACGTGCAGGATCGCATTGCCGGAAAAGGAGATCCTGTCCGCGGGAAGCCCGTGCTCCTCCGTCTTTTTCGGGATGAGGTGGTCGATCGCGATGTGCAGCTTCTCCACCTCCGTGTAGCCGGGGATCCGGATGGTCTCCATGCGGTCCTGGAGGGGCGGGGGTATCCCGTGAAGCATGTTCGCCGTCGTGATGAACATCACGTCGGACAGATCGTAATCGACGTCCAGGTAATGGTCGTTGAACGTGTTGTTCTGCTCGGGGTCNNCATCTTGTCGACCTCGTCGAGCAGAAACACGGGGTTGACCGTCCCCGCCTTCTTCATCTGCTGCATGATCTTTCCCGGGAGCGCCCCGATATAGGTTCTCCGGTGTCCCCGGATCTCCGCCTCGTCGCGAACGCCGCCCAGAGACATCCGGACGAACTTCCGCTCCATCGCCCGTGCGATCGACTTGGCGAGAGAGGTCTTCCCCACCCCGGGGGGGCCCACGAAGCAGAGGATCGGCCCTTTCAGCTTCGTCACCAGCTTGCGGACCGCGAGGTACTCGAGGATCCGCTCCTTGACCTTCTCCAGGCCGTAATGGTCCTCGTTCAGCACCTTCTCGGCCGCCTCGATGTCCAGCTTGTCCTCGGTGCGCTCCTGCCAGGGGATCGAGAGGAACCAGTCGATGTAGTTCCGGCTGACGGTGGCCTCCGCCGACATCGGCGACATGAGGCGCAGCTTCTTGATCTCCTTCTCGGCTTTCTGCTGCGCCTCCTTGCTCATCTTCTTCTTCCGGATCTTCTCCTCGAGCTCGTCGATCTCCGAGCGCCCCTCGTCCCCCTGGCCCAGCTCCTTCTGGATGGCNNGAGGGTCAGGAGCCGCTCCATCTGCTCCCTCGCCGTCGGGAGTTCGAGGACCGCCTGCTTGTCCGACAGCTTGACCGGCAGGTGGGCGGCCACGGTATCCGCAAGCTTCGCCGGATCGCTCGGGGACCCCAGCTGCACCAGCACTTCGGAGGGGATCTTCTTGCTGAGTTTCGCGTAGTTCTCGAAGGAGGAGACGACGTTGCGGATCAGCGCCTCGGTGATGGCCCCCCCGAACCGCTCGATCGGGAACTCCTCGACGCTCACCTGGAAATACCGGTCGTTCGGCAGAAAATGAAGGAGCCTCGCACGGAACCGCCCGTCGACCAGCACCTTGACGGTGCCGTCGGGAAGCTTCAGGATCTGGACGATGTGCGC
>DOTC01000032.1 GCA_003513855.1 Deltaproteobacteria bacterium
CCTGGCGCCGCTTCTCCTCCCCGGTCCAGAGATCGGCCTTGTTCGCCGCCACGACCACCGCACGCTCCTCGAGGAGGATATACCGCAGGATCTGCTTGTCCTGGTGGGACAATCCTTCCGGCCCGTCCATCATCAGGACCGCGACGTCGCACCGTCTCAGTGCCTCGAGGCTCTTGATCACCGAGAACTTTTCCAGGACGGTCTCGGTCTTTCTCTTCGCACGGATCCCCGCGGTGTCGATGAACTGGTACCTCTTGTTCCCGTATTGTACCAGGACGTCCACGGCGTCTCGCGTGGTCCCCGGGATCTCCGAAGCGATCAGACGTTCGTACCCGACGAGCGTGTTGACGAGCGTGGATTTCCCCACGTTCGGGCGGCCGAGGACGGAAACGCGCGCAACGACTTCCGCCGTTCCGGTGTCCTCGGGTGGGAGATCCGGGATGAGCGGGACGATCGCGTCGAGGAGATCCGCCACACCCGTCCCGTGCTCGGCCGACACCGGGTACACCGTGTCGACCGACAGTTCATGGAACTGCGTGGCCATTTCCTGCCCTTCCCGCGTGTCCACCTTGTTGGCTGCAAGAAAGAAGCGTTTCTCCCTCTCGCGGAGCATCGTGACGATCTCCTTGTCGAGGGGAAGAACCCCGTCGCGCGCGTCCACGAGAAAGATGACCGCGTCGGACTCGTAGATCGCCCGGAGGACCTGCCCGCGGACCTTCGAGACGATATCCCCCCTCTCTCCCGAAAGATACCCCCCGGTATCGACCAGTCGAAATTTCTTGCCGTTGTGCTCCGCCGGGAGGGAGACGAGATCGCGGGTCACACCGGGTTCCCCGTAGGTGATGGACCTCCGTTTCCCCGTGATCCGGTTGAAGAGGGTCGATTTTCCCACGTTCGGACGCCCGACAAGGGAGACCGTGAACTCGGATTTAGGCATACCCAAGCCGCCGCAGCATCGTTTCCTTCCGGCTCCAGTCCCTTACGACCTTGACGAACAGGTCCAAGTATACCCGCTCGCCGGTCTCTTTCTCCAGCTCTTGTCTAGCCGCGGTCCCGATGGCCCGCAACATTCTTCCGCCCCTGCCGATGACCATGCCCTTCTGGGATTCCCGTTCCACGTAGATTTCCGCCCGGATCCGGATCAGGTTTCTTTCCGGATTCTCCCGGAACTCCTCGATGGACACGGCAACGCTGTACGGGAGCTCGTCGCTCAGGAACTCGAAAAGCTTCTCCCGGATGATCTCCTTGGCGAGGAACCGCACGGGAAGGTCGGTCAGGTCGTCCTCGGGATAATATGCAGGCCCCTCCGGAAGGATTTCGAAAAGGTATTCGAGGAGTTCCTCCACTCCGAACCCCTTCCTTGCGGAGATCAGGAATCCGCGGGAGTACAACCCCCCCTCCATCAGCTCTTTCCTCCGGAGGTCCGCCTCTGCCTCACCGATCCTGTCCGTCTTGTTGACGACGATCACCCGCGGGACGGAAATCCTCTCGAGAACCCCCCGAACAAGCCTTTCCTCCTCCCCCTCCACCCGCAGGCGGTCGTCCACGATGTGGGCGACCACGTCCGCCTCCGCCGCGATCCGCTCCGCGGTTCGGACCATGAACTCGTTGAGCGCGCGCTTCGGACGGTGGATGCCCGGACTGTCGAGAAAGATGATTTGGCCGCGGGGTTCCGTGTAGATGCCGGCGACCCTGTCCCGGGTGGTCTGGGGCTTGGATGTGACGATTGCGATCCGGACCCCCAGAATGCGGTTGAGCAGGGTGGATTTTCCGACGTTCGGCCTCCCGAGGAGCGCCACGAAGCCGGATGTTCCCCCGCCACGTCGCGATTCCTCTCCCATTCCTCGGGACGCCATCACACCCCCTCCGGGATCTCCTTACCTGTCGCCCAGCACCGACAGCAGGCGCTCGGCAGCCTCCATTTCCGCTTCCTTCTTCGTTTTCCCGCTCCCCGTCTCTTCCTTCCCGTCCCACAGTCTCGCGGACACAAGAAACATCTGGGAATGGGGCGGCCCCTTCACGGATAGGAGCCGGTACCGCGGGAGAGGTTCACGGTGCTTCTGGCACCACTCCTGGAGCCGGCTTTTCGCGTCGAAACCCGCGATCAGTCCCTGAACCTCTTTCCCCTTCCAGAAATGCGCGAGAATGAATTGTTTTGCCGCGTCGTACCCGCCGTCCAGAAAGATCGCCCCCGCGATCGCTTCCACCGCGTCGGCCACCATCTTCCTGGTCACTCCTCCCCCCTTTCCCCTTACGGACGAGTCGATCCTCAGCTCGTCGGGCACGCCGATCGCCTCCCCGACCCGGACGAGATTCCGGTTGTTGATCAGGGCGGATCGGGCCTTCGACAGCGCACCCTCTTCCGCGGAAGGGAAGGTCCGGTACGTCTCTTCCGCGAGACACAGGTTCAGGACGGCGTCCCCCAGGTATTCGAGACGCTGGTACGATTTCCGCGCACCTCCTTCCGCCGTGGATGCATGCCGAAGCGCCTCCTCCAGCAGGTCCGGGGCCCGGAACCGGTACCCGATCTTCTTTTCAAGAATATGCATGCTTCCCCATACGGACCCGGGTAATGTCGTTCAGACGGGTGTCCCGACAAGCTTCCCGTCATGGACGGTGTCCACGATGACCCGGTGGATCTCCCCGATTCCGGACGGAGAGCCCGGGAAGACGACTTCCGCGTAGTTCCCCGAGCGTCCCACCAACGCCCCCCCCCCGCGGACCACCACTTCCGCAAGCACGTCGACTGTCGTGCCGACCTGCCGTAAAAGGAACAGCTCGCGCATCCGGGAATCCTCCGACAGAAGCCGCGAGACTCTCTTCTTCTTCTCCGTGGAGGATACGTCATCGGGCAGGATTGCACTCTCCGTCCCGGGACGCGCCGAATAGGGGAACACGTGCAGGTAGGTCACCGGTGACTCTCGCAGAAATCGCACCGTCTCCCCGAAATCTTCCATTGTCTCGCCGGGGAACCCCACCATGACGTCCGCGCCGAGGGAGAGTCCCGGAATCCCGGCGGCCGCGCGGGAGACGATCTCCCTGTACTCGACAGACCGGTAGGGGCGGCGCATCCGCGCGAGGGTCCTGTCGCACCCGCTCTGAAGCGGAACATGCAGGTGGGCGCACACCCGGGGATTGCCAGCCATTGTCTCGATCAAACGTGCGGTGATTTCCCCGGGTTCGACAGAACTCAGACGGATACGCGGGCGAGACGTCTCCCGGAGAAGCCGCATGACCAGGACGGGCAGGGCATCCTTTTTGGCGTCATCCGCCCCGTACAGTCCGATGTGGATACCCGTCAGGACAAGCTCCCGCGCCCCGTCTCCTTCGGCGGCGACCGCTCTCGCGATGACCTCCTCTTCCGGGACGGACCGGTTTCTCCCCCGGGCCAGAGGCACCACGCAATACGCGCAGGAAAAGTCGCACCCGTCCTGGATCTTCAGATATGTCCGACGATGCCCCAGCAACAGATCCGCTGCGTGGTCGGAGAGGATGGCCGCATCCCTGATGCCGTTTCCGGAGATCCCCTTCAGGATCGCCGCGAGGGACCCCTCCTCGGTTTCCGGCGCCTCCCGGGCTCCCGTCCCGACCCAGTGGTCCACCTCGGGAATCTTCTCCGGTTCCGCACCGGCCATTTGCGCGTAGCATCCCGTGAGGATCACGGTCGCCCCGGGATTGTCCCGACGCGCCCTCCTCGCATGGGACCGGCTGTCCCGGTCCGCCCGGTGCGTGACGGTGCAGCTGTTGATGATCACGACGTCCGCGGGCGACAGGGAGGAAACGATCTCGAACCCCTCGGCAACGGCCAATCGGACGACGGAGGCAGAGTCGGCGAAATTCGCCTTACAGCCGACGGTCAGGACCTTGAGGCGTTTTCGCATTCGATCCAGCCGCCTCCGAGGACCTCTTTCCCGTCGTACAAAACGAGGGCCTGTCCGGGAGTCACGCTCCGTTGCGGGGAGTCGAAGGTCGCCCTGAGACGATCCCCCTCAACCCGGACGGTTGCGCCCTCTCCCGGGTGACGGAACCGCACTTTGGCGGTGGCGCGGAACTCCTTCGCAGGGGGGGCGCCGGAAACGAAGGAGAAGCGCCCGGCTGTTGCGGTCGTCGAGAGCGTCTCGTCCTCCGTTCCCAGGATGATCTCGTTCCTCTCCGCATCGATGGCGACGACGTACAACGGCTCTTTCGCCGCGATCCCAAGCCCCTTCCGCTGGCCCACCGTGTACCGGAGCACTCCTTTATGGGTGCCGAGTACATTCCCGCTCCGGTCGAGGAACCGCCCCTCCTCCTCCTGGATCCCGCTCCGGTTCAGGAACTCGGTGTAGGAATCGTCTGTGACAAAGCAGATATCCTGGCTCTCCCGCTTCTCGAACACGAGCAAACCCGCCTCTTCGGCGATCCTGCGGACCTCTTCCTTGTCCATCTCCCCTACGGGGAAGTGGATCCGGCGGAGTCGCTCCGACTCCAGGGAGAAGAGGAAGTAGGACTGGTCCTTGGACTCGTCGGGGGCCGAGAACAGCCGGCATCGGCCCGACGGTTCCCGACGGATGACCGCGTAATGCCCGGTCGCCACCCCCTCGGCGCCGAGCTCGTCCGCTTTTCTCAGCAGGGCCCGGAACTTCAAGTGCTCGTTGCACAGGATGCAGGGATTCGGCGTCCTCCCGGTGGCATATTCCCGGACGAAAGGATCGATCACCTCGCGGCGGAACTCGTCACGCAGGTTCAGCACGTAATACGGTATGTTGAGGGCATCGCACACTCTCCTCGCGTCGTACAGGTCGTCCAGCGAGCAGCAGGTGCCCGCGCGATCCTTCGTCACCTTCGAGAAGTCGTACAGGTCCATCGATATGCCGATCACCTCCCATCCCTGCCGCTGCAGAAGGAGGGCTGCAACCGAGGAATCGACACCCCCGCTGAGGGCCGCCAGGATCCTCTTCCCCTTCATCTTGCCTTCGCCTCCCTCGTGCTCGGATAGAGCGGGGAAAGGGCCCGCAACTTGTTCACGACCGTCTCGATGGCGCCGATGGCGTACTCCACGTCGCTGTCGGTGTTCCCCAACCCCAGACTGAAGCGGAGGGCGCCCTGGGCGTCGGTGGGATCGGCCCCCATCGCCATGAGGATGGGCGACGGTTCCAGGGACCCCGAGGTGCACGCGGAACCCGAGGAGCATGCGATTCCCATCATGTCCAGGTTCAGAAGCATCGCTTCCCCCTCCACGAACCGGAAAGAGATGTTGAGGGTATTGGGGAGCCGCAGCGTCGGGTGCCCGTTCCGAACAAGCTCGGGGATCCGTTCGAACAGCCCCTTCTCGAGCTTGTCCCGGAGGCGACGGATCTCGGCGACCTCCTCCTCCATGCCATGACGCAACAACTGGAACGATTTCCCCATGGCGATGATGCCCACGACATTCTCTGTTCCCCCGCGGCGTCCCCGCTCCTGGTGGCCCCCGTGGGTCAACGGCTCGATCTCGATCCCCTTGCGGACGATCAGGCCCCCCGAACCTTTCAGGGCGTTGACCTTGTGCCCGGAAAAGGTGAGCATGTCCACGGGGAGCGATCCGAGGTCGATCGGGATCTTTCCCGCAGCCTGGACGGCATCGGTGTGCATGATCACGCCGGCTTCCCGGGCGATCGCCCCGATCTCGGGAATCGGCATGATGGAGCCGGTCTCGTTGTTCGCATACATGATGGTGACGAGAATCGTGTCCGGCGTCAGGGCGTTCCGGACCGACTCCGGATCGACGATCCCGTGCCGGTTCACCGGGACGTACGTGACGCGAAACCCGTGATCTTCGAGAAACCGGCAGGCGTTTATCACGGCGGGATGCTCGACCTGCGAAGTGACGATGTGCTTTCCCTCGTTCCCTTTCCGGAACGCCACCCCCTTGATGGCGAGGTTGTCGCTCTCGGTTCCGGAACTTGCAAGCACGACCTCCAGCGGCTGGCACCCGAAGAAGGTGGCGATTTCCTGCCGGGCGTCCTCCACCCCCTTGCGGACGTCTCGCCCCGCCCAGTGGATACTCGAGGGGTTTCCGAACTGTTCGGACAGGTACGGTTCGACCGCCTTCCTGACCTCGGGGTGGACGGGCGTGGTCGCGTTGTGGTCGAAATAGATTTTTCTCACGCCTCCGCCTCCCGGCGCTCCTGCGCCTGGTGGAGGAAGAGGTGTTCGATCGTGATTCCGTCGAGAAACTCGTCGATCCGCATTTCCAGCGTGTCCCACATGTTCTGCGTCTTGCATCGTTCGATCATCCCGCACTTGCGCCCGGAGCTTCGGCAACCGACGCGCGCGTTCTTCCCCTCGGCGGCCCGGATAATCTGCCCGATCGTGATCTCGGATGGACGACGCGCAAGGATGAACCCCCCTCCGGGACCTCGCACGCTTTTGACCAGGCTGCTTCGGCGAAGGCGGGAGAACAGCTGCTGGAGGTAGAGCTCCGAGATGTCCTCCTGTCGGGATATGTCCTTGAGAGAAACCGGGTTCCCGTGGGAGGCCCCCGCCAGGCTCACGAGCGCCATGACGGCGTACCGGCCCCTCGTGGTGATCTTCATGGCTTCGACCCCACCCGGCGCGTGTCCGTTCCCTCGTCAAACCGCTTCATGACGTCGTCCAGTCTCTCCTCCAGCGCCCTTACCTGTTCGGTCAGGCATTTCAGGGCCTTCCCTTCCGGATCCGGCGTTCCGGCGACTCCCGTGGGGTCCTGGTAGACGTTCCCCTCCCGGAAGACGACCCTTCCGGGAATTCCGACGACCGTCGAGTGGGAAGGCACCTCCTTGTTCACCACGGACCCGGAGCCGATCTTGGAATTCTCCCCCACGCGTATGGGGCCGAGAATCGACGCGTTGGCGCCGATGATCACGTTGTCTTCGATCGTGGGATGCCTCTTCCCTTTCTGCCAGCTTGTCCCCCCCAGGGTCACCCCGTGGTACATCGTCACATTCTTCCCGATCTCGGCCGTTTCCCCGATCACCACCCCCATCCCGTGGTCGATGAAAAACCCCTCGCCGATGACGGCGCCCGGGTGAATTTCGATGCCGGTCAGAAACCGGGAAATATGGGACAGAAACCGGGCGAGGAACCTCACGTTCCGCTTCCAGAGCCAGTGCGCGGCGCGGTGGAAATGGATCGCGTGGAACCCGGGATAGCAGAACAGGATTTCCAGCACGCTTTGCGCGGCCGGATCACGCTCGAAGATCACGCGGATTTCGCTTCGGACCTGTTGGAACATCTCGCCCCTCCCTGCGGGAAACCGCCTTTACCTGACCAATAAAGTCAATTATTGGGGAAAAGTTCGATAAAGGGAAGGATTTTTTTCAGCCTCTTCTCCTTGATTCCCGGGACCGCAAGAAGGTCTTCGGGGCGGCGAAAGCCCCCCCGTCTTTCCCTTTCCTTCACGATCGCCTTCGCAACGGCGTCGGAAATACCGGGGAGGTCGGTAATCTCAGTGTATTCGGCTTGATTCAGATCCAGTCGGCGCCCGATCAGGAATTTCTGCCGGAAGGTCAAGGGGCCGACCAGACCCCCCGTCGGCGTTTCTTCTTTCCCCACGGCGGATGGAGCGGCAGGGAGGGAGCCGGAGGAAAGAATCCATCCTGAAGCCCCCATATTCCCTACCAGAATCATCAGGGATAGGAGGAGAACCGCTCTCGGGTCGCTATCCTTCCTCTGCCGGGATGATGCCCCGGGACCTCCAGAGTTTGTACCGGATGCTGTCGACCAGCGCCTGCCAGGACGCTTCGATGATGTTGTGCGAGACACCGACGGTCCCCCACTCGGTTTCCTTGTCCCCCGAGCGTATCAAGACCCGTACCGAAGAGCCGGTCCCTCCCGAACTGATGACCCGCACCTTGTAGTCCAGCAGCTCCACCTCGGAGAGCTCCGGGTAGAACTTCTCGAGCGCCTTCCGGATGGCGTTGTCCATCGCGTTCACCGGGCCGTTGCCAAGGGCCGCCGTGTGCTCCACCGTCCCGTCGACCTGGACCATGATGGTCGCCTCCGCGATGGGTTCCTCCCCCTCCGAACGCTTCTCATCGATCACCCGGAACCCCTTGAGTTCGAAGAACGGCACGTGGGTCCCCATCGCCCTCCGGACCAGGATCTCGAACGAGCCTTCGGCCGCCTCGAACTGGTATCCTTTATGCTCGAGATCCTTGATCTGTTCGAGGATCCCCTCCGCGGCGGGGTCGCCGGGCTTGAACTGGATCCCTTTCTCCTGGAATTTCGACAGGATATTGCTTCTTCCGGAAAGATCGGATATGAGGACGCGCCTCCGGTTCCCGATCGTTCCGGGCTCGATATGCTCGTATGTCCCTGGATGGCGACGGACAGCCGATACATGCATCCCCCCCTTGTGCGCAAATGCGGCGCTCCCCACGAAGGGCTGGTGGAGCCAGTGCCCGAGATTGGCCACCTCCGCCACGTATCGCGATAGGTCCGTGAGTTCTTCCAACTGCCCTGGCGGTATGACCTCGCACCCCATCTTCAGCGCCAGGTTGGGGATGATCGAGCAGAGGTTCGCGTTGCCGCACCGCTCCCCGTATCCGTTGATCGTCCCCTGCACCTGCGTCACGCCGTTCTCCACGGCGACCAGGGTGTTGGCGACGGCCATCTCGGAGTCGTTGTGGGTATGGATTCCGAGCGGAATCCGGGTCGCTTTCCGGACTTCCCGGACGATTCTCGCGATCTCGGACGGAAGAGAGCCGCCGTTGGTGTCGCACAGGACAAGGCAGTCCGCACCGCCGTCCCCGGCGGCCGCCAGCGCCTTCATGGCGTACTTCGGGTTCCGCTTGTACCCGTCGAAGAAGTGCTCGGCGTCGAAGAAGACCTCCTCCGTCCGCTTCTTCAGATAGTCCATCGTTTCCCGGATGGCCTTCAGGTTCTCGTCGAGCGTGGTGCGCAACGCCTCGGTGACGTGAAAGTCCCACGACTTCCCGACGACGGTGATGACGGGCGTCTCGGCGGAAAGAAGCGCTTTCATGTTGGGGTCCTCCCCCACCTTCTTTCCCACGCGGCGCGTCATGCCGAACGCACACAGCTTGGCCGTCTTCAGGCTGAGCCTCTTCCCCTTTTCGAAAAACTCCTTGTCCTTGGGGTTCGAGCCGGGGTACCCCCCCTCGACGTAGTGGATCCCGAACTGGTCGAGCTTTTGCGTGATGACGATCTTGTCCATCACGGACAGGGAGACCGTCTCGGACTGCGTTCCGTCCCGAAGGGTCGTGTCGTACAAATAGATCTTCTTCATCGGTGTCATGCTTTTCCTTCCCCTTGGGCTGCTCTTCCTCTCAGGCAACGCCCGGATTCCCCAGGCCGAACGCCTTGTGCAGGATACGGACGGCCAGCTCGGTGTACTTTTCCTCGATGAGACAGGAGATCTTGATCTCCGACGTGGTGATCCCCAGGATGTTGACCCCCTCGGAGGCCAGTGTATCGAACACCTTCAAAGCCACCCCGGAATGGGAGCGCATCGCCAGGCCGACGATGGACACCTTCGCGATCTTGTCGTCTCCCACGACTTTCTCCGCCTCGATCTCCTTGGCGACACCTTCGGTGAGCAGCATCGCCTTCTTGAAATCGTTTCGCCCCACCGTGTAGGTCAGGTCGGTATATCCGGTCACGGAAACGTTCTGGACGATGACATCGACNNACGATGGTGATCTTCGCCTCGTTCTTGCTGTACGCAACCCCGGAAACGACCGCCGTTTCCATGATCTCCTCCTCCTTCGTCACGATGGTTCCCGTATTGTCGTTGAACGAGGAACGGACGTGGAGCCGAACCCCGTATTTCATTCCGAACTCGACCGAGCGGATCTGAAGGACCTTGGCCCCGAGGCTGGCGAGTTCGAGCATCTCCTCGAACGAGATCCTGTCGAGCTTCTGCGCGTCGCTGCACACGTTGGGGTCCGTGGTGTAGACGCCATCGACGTCGGTGTAGATCTCGCAGACATCCGCGTTCAGGGCGGCCGCCACCGCCACGGCGCTCGTGTCGGAGCCTCCTCGCCCAAGAGTTGTGATCGAACCGTTTTCGTCGATTCCTTGAAATCCCGCGACGACCGCAATCTCGCCGTTCTTCAGAGCGGAGTGGATCGTGTCGCCTTCGATCTTCCGGATGCGCGCCTTGACATAGGCGGAGTCGGTCAGCACAGGAATCTGGAACCCCGTGAAGGACCTCGCCTTGTATCCCATCTCGGTGAGGGCGATCGCGAGAAGTCCGATGGTCACCTGCTCGCCCGTCGAAGCCACCACGTCGAGTTCGCGCTCGCTGGGCATTTCCGAAAGCTGGTGCGCAAGCCCGAGCAGCCGGTTTGTCTCCCCCGCCATCGCGGACACCACGACGACCACGTCGTTCCCCTGGTCCTTGGTCCTTGCCACGCGTCTGGCGACGTTCTGGATCTTCTCGACGGTCCCTACGGAAGTGCCACCGTATTTCTGAACAATGAGTGCCATCGTCTCCTCATCCCCCGGCGACAAGATGTCTCATGCGCGAGAGGGCTGTGATAAATCTCGGTTCGTCCGGCACGACGAGAGAAAGCCGGCGCATGTCCCCACCTAAAATAGAAAATGTAACCCTAATACAGTCCGTTGGCAATAGAAACCGGATTTTTTCCGCCCACTCCACAAGACAGACCCGGTCCCCCGCCAAGACCTCGTCGATGCCGATATCCAGTGCTTCCCCTTCGGAGGAGAGACGGTACACGTCCACGTGGCAGAGCGGGAGACGCGCCTGGTGCTCCGAGACGATCGTGAAACTGGGGCTCAGGATGCGGTCCGCGGGAATCCCGAGGACCTCCCCCACTCCCTTGCAGAATACCGTCTTCCCGGCCCCGAGGTCGCCGCTGAGCGCCACGACATCGCCCCGCTTCAGGATCCTTCCGAGGGTCCGGGCGACGAAGAGCGTGTCCCCCTCGCGGGAAGACAGAAGCTCAACCTCCATGCCGGTTCCCCTGCGACGGGAGAGGGATCATCGAAGCGATGGCGCAAGGCCGTCGAAGGGCATGGGAGGGACCGTCACTCCTTCCCGGCGGGTTCGCCGAGGGTCTGCTGCAGCGCCTCGCGTATGTTTTCGATGACATCGGTCGCGGAGACGACCGACATCGGGTGGCGCCGGACAAGGATATCGGCGGACAGCCCGTGCAGAAAGACCCCGGCGCAGGCGGCATCGGTCGGCGAGAGCCCCTGGGAGGCCAGCGCCGCCACCATGCCGGAGAGGGCATCCCCCATCCCGCCCGAGGCCATGTAGGGATTCCCGGTGGTATTGATGAAGACGTCTCCCTTGGGGGTGGCGATGATCGTCCTCGCCCCTTTCAGGATCACCGTTACGTTCTCCTCTTCGGCAAAATGTTGCGCCGACCCGATCCGGGATGCCTCGATGGCCTCGATCGACTCGCGGGTCAGACGGGACATCTCCCCGGGGTGCGGCGTGATGATGCAGGGTGCCGTCGCCTGCCGCAGAACACCGACCTGATCGGCCAGGGCGTTGAGCCCATCGGCGTCTACCAGGAAAGGAACGCGGATCCGGGGGAGGATCTCCGCCACGAACTCCGCCGCGCCCGGGTATGTTCCCAGGCCGGGCCCCAGGACGACGAAGTCCGCCCGGGAGATCTTCTCGAGGAGGTCCGGGATGCATTCTTTCCGGAAGGTGCCGGAGCCTCCGTCCTCGACCCCCTCCGACATCACCTCCATCAGTTTCGTCTCGACGACGGGCTGCAGGGACCGGGGAACGACAACCGTGATCAGGCCCGCCCCCATCCTCATCGATGCCCGCCCCGCCAGACAGGGAGCCCCGGTCATCCCGGGGGAGCCGCCGACGACATACACCCTTCCCGCATCCCCCTTGTGGAAATCGGGAGGCCGGATGGAGAGCATGCTCTTGACCACCCGCTCCTCGAGGGCCTCCGTTTTGATGTTGGTGTCGAACACGGCCTTGGACGGGATCCCGATATCGTAGATGTCGGTCTCTCCGCAGTGGATCGATCCCGGAAGCAGCACCTGTCCGAGTTTGAGCAGCCCGAATGTGCCGGTGTAGTCCGCCCGTATCGCCTCCCCGAGGATCCTTCCGGACGTCGCGTCGATCCCGCTGGGGACGTCGACGGCGAACACCGTGGCCAGGGAAAGGTTGATCGTCTCCACCACGTCGCGCGCGATGCCCTGGAGGGGAGAGGACAGGCCCGTCCCGAGAATGGCGTCGACGCACAGGTGGACCTCCTCGAGGTAACTCCTCAGGTCTTCCACGCCTTCATGGTCGCGAATGATCCGGCATTCGACGTCCATCTTCCGGATGATCTCGTACTGGATCCTGGCATCCCGGGAAAGGTCCTCCGCATCGGACAGGAGAAAGACCTCGACATACACTCCCCTGTTGTGGAGGTGCCTGGCGATCACCATCCCGTCGCCGCCGTTGTTCCCTCTTCCGCAGACGACGGCAATCGACGCTTCCTCCGGTGCGACGACCTTCTCNNGGGATCCCGTACTGTTCGATCGTCACCCGGTCGAGCTCGGCCATCTGGCGCGCTGTCGCGACCTTCACGTCAATGTCCGCCCGGCTTCGATGATCACGAACGCCACCGCCTTTCCTCCATCATGGGTAATGCTGACATGAATCCGCTTTCCACCAAGTTTTTCCATATAGTTAAGCGCCTTTCCATAAAGTATTACCTCTGGTTTTCCCATCGCCCCGCGAACGGTCTCCACGTCCCGCCACAAAATACCGTGCGATTTTCCCGTTCCGAACGCCTTGAGAACAGCCTCCTTCGCGGCGAACCTGCCTGCAAGCCTCTCTGCCTCCCGCACGCTTCTGCTTGCATACCGCGCCTCGGCCTCCGTGAACACCCGCCGGACGAAACGGTCCCGGTACCGGGCAAGAAGCTCTTTCACCCTTCCTACCTCCACGATGTCGACACCGATTCCAACGATCATCGAATCGTTCGCCCTGCGGTTCGGGAGGGACGCTTCACAAACCGTGGATCAGGTCGGCCATCTCCCGGACCGCCTGCCCCAGGCCGACGAAGACCGCCCGCGCGACGATGCTGTGGCCGATGTTGAACTCCTCGATTTCCGGCAGGGAAAGAAGCGGGACGATATTTCGCAGATCGAGCCCGTGGCCGGCAAACACCCGGAGCCCGATGTTGCGTCCGTGCGCGGCGGCGGTGCGGACCTTCCCGAACTCCCTCCGGTAGTTCCCGGCCTGGAAGGCGCTGCAGTAGGCCCCCGTGTGGATCTCGACGGCGTCGGCCCCGGCGTGCCTCGCCGCGCGCACCTGCGCCAGGTCCGGATCGATGAAGAGACTCACGAGAATCCCCGCCTCCTGCAGGCGGGAGACCGCCCCATGAAGCGGATCCCGTTGGCCGAGGACGTCAAGGCCTCCCTCCGTGGTGATCTCCTCCCTTTTCTCCGGCACGAGGGTCGAGGAAAACGGAAGGAAGCGGACGGCGATCCCCACCATTTCTTCCGTGGCCGCCATCTCCAGGTTGATCCGCGTCTGGACGACCCGCGAAAGAACCTCCACGTCACGGTCCTGGATATGCCGCCTGTCCTCCCGAAGGTGAACGGTGATCCCGTCCGCCCCATTCAATTCCGCGATGACCGCCGCTGTCACGGGATCCGGCGCGGTCCCCCGCCTGGCCTGCCGGAGCGTGGCGACGTGGTCGATGTTTACACCGAGCTTCCTGCGCATTCTCCCTCTTTCCGCCATGCATCATGACGGTTCCGGAACGTCACCGGATCTCTTCGCGCGCCTTTTCCGCAAGGGCATTCACGATGGATTCGGTTTCGCTCCTGTCTTCCCCTTCCACCATGATCCGGAGCACCGGTTCCGTCCCGCTGAACCGGACCAGGATCCTTCCGCGCCCCCCGAGTCTCTTCTCGAATGCGGCGATCGCTTTCTGGAGTCGGGGCAGCTTCTCCAGGGGAACACGGTGCTTGAGCTTCAGGTTGACCAGGATCTGCGGAAAGGTGACCATCTTGCTCCCCAGATCCGCGATCCGTTTCCCGGACTCGACCATCACCGCCAGAACCTGGAGCGCCGCCAGAATCCCGTCCCCCGTCTTCGCATGGTCGAGGAAGATCAGGTGCCCCGACTGCTCCCCGCCGAAGTTGAATCCCCCCCCGCGCATCGTCTCCACGACATACCGGTCCCCCACCGGCGCGCGGACCATCCTGATCTTCCGTTCCTTAAGGAACAGTTCCAGCCCGACATTGCTCATCACCGTTGCGACGACGGTGTTCTTTTTCAATGTTTTCTTTCTGGCCATCTCTTCGGCGCAGATCGCCATGATCCGGTCNNCAGTTCCCTCACCTTCGCCGACACCATCTCCGGGAAGAGGGATCCGCATTTTTCGTTGATGTTCAGCCCGTTCGGGGAGACCCCCAGAGAGAAGACGTCCGCACCGAGCTCCTGGAACACCTGCGGGGCGATCCGGTACGCAGCACCGTTTGCGCAATCGATCACGATCCGCAGACCTTCCAGGGACAGGTGCGCCGGGAAGGTATTCTTGAGATAGACGATGTACCGGCCGGTGGCATCGTCGATCCTGTGCGCACGGCCGATCTGCGGGGAGGGCGGCCGGACTTCCCTGAGCTGGTCCCCCATCATGAGCATTTCGATCCTGCCTTCCAGCTTGTCGGGCAGCTTGAAGCCGTCCCGGCCGAAGAACTTGATCCCGTTGTCCTGGTACGGGTTGTGGGAAGCGGAGATCACCACGCCGGCATCGGCCCGCATGGAGTGGGTGAGAAACGCGATCCCCGGCGTCGGCAGCGGGCCGACGAGGAGCACGTCTCCCCCCATGGAGCAGATCCCGGCTGCCAGCGCAGTCTCGAACATGTACCCGGACAGGCGGGTGTCCTTGCCGATGACGATCTTGTGCCTCCCGGAGTGGTTCCGGAAACTGTATGCGACGGCCTGGCCGAGTGCCATCGCCGTCTCCACGGTCATCGGTTCGGTGTTGGCGACCCCCCGCACTCCGTCGGTGCCGAACAGTTTCCTGCGCACGCTTTCCCCCCTACTTCCGGAATTGAATCGTCACGAGGACGGTCGAATTTCCCAAGATTCTAGCATGCCCCTCGGGCAAGTTCACCCGGGCCTTCGCCGTGAAGAGCCCCTCCGACGTTTCGGGGACGATCTCCTCTGTGGTGAGTGCCTTGAGACGCGCGAACTCGTTGGGCAGCGCCTCGACCTCGAGGGACGGCGGGTCC
Source organism: Deltaproteobacteria bacterium (assembly GCA_003513855.1). GTDB lineage: Bacteria > Desulfobacterota > Deferrimicrobia > Deferrimicrobiales > Deferrimicrobiaceae > CSP1-8. The sequence continues at coordinate 15,187 of DOTC01000032.1, forward strand.
ACCTCCGTCTTCTCGATTTGGGCGCGGATCCTGCTGAGTCCTCCGATCTGCGGGATGACGGGGATGGTCTTTCGCTCCAGTTTCTCCAGGACGACGTCGACGGTGGGCGGATAGACCCTCTCCACGCGGAATCCCGCCGGGATTTTGATCGAGCGTCCGCTCAAGGGAATGTTCTCCTTTCCGCTCTTCGCGTCGGAAAGGTCGATGACTGCGGAGATCTCCTTCTGCTCCAGGGCGCCGATGAGGGTCGGGGGACCGGAAAGGCGGACTTCCACCTGTCGTTCCACCTTGTTGGTAAGCGCCATCCCGGGAGGGATGTTGCGGATCTCGAGCGGGACGACGAACCCGACCTGGACGTCGCTCTCCCCTGCCACGAACCACCACAGGAGAACGGAAAGAACGAGCGCAAGCGCCTTCAACCCGAGATTCTTCCGGACGAATCTTCTCATGTCTCGAACAGCTTCCGGAGGGTTTCCTCCAGCTCGGTCGGGCTCTTTACCACCTTCATCTGGTGGTAGAAGAACACCGTGACGTTGCCCGTTTCCTCCGAAATCACGACGGAGACGGCGTCGGTGTCCGTCGACATTCCCCACGCTGCACGGTGGCGCGTTCCCATTGCCCGGGTGGCCGGGGATTCCGGGGGGATCGGGAGAATGACCCGGGCGGCGGCCACCCTTTCCCCGCGGAGGACGACGGCCCCGTCGTGCACGGGGGAAAGCGGAGAGACGAGGGAGGCAAGCAGTTCATAGGAGAAGACGGCGTCGATCTTCTTCCCGTGTTCCATGTATTCCGAAAGGCCCATGTTCCTCTCCAGCAGGAGAAGCGCCCCCGTGTGGGATCCCGCGAGCCGGAATGCAGACGCCGCAAGCTCCTCGAGGAAGTCGGGGCCGCGGGACAGGTGCGCCCAGCCGAAAAGGCGCGTCTGCCCCATCCGGGCGAGCCCCCGACGGATCTCGCTCTGAAAGATCACCACCAGAATGACGATGAAGCCGCCGAAGAAATTCCCGACGACCCACTGGAACGTGACCATCCCGATCCTCTTCGAGAGGATGAAAATCCCCATCAGGAAGAGAAGCCCGAGCAGAATCTCCACGGCTCGTGTGCCCCGGATGAAGAGAAGGATCCAGTAGAAGATCACGGCGACGAGAAGGATGTCCAGAATGTCGACGATGCGTACAGAGGGAACGACTCCTAGCATTCGGCTCCCCCCGAAACGGCAGCCGCCACGCGTACCGCGTCCCTTGTCTCTTTCACGTCGTGGACGCGGACCACGTGCGCGCCGCCCAGCACCGTCAAGGCCACGGAGGCCGCGGTCCCGCAGGCCCGTCCCCCGGCCTCTCTCTCCGTGAGGGTGCCGAGAAACGATTTCCTCGATGCCCCGAACAGGATCGGTTTCCCGAGATTCCGAAGGTCCGCAAGGTGCCGATGAAGGGCCAGGTTGTCCGTGAGACGCTTGCCGAACCCGATCCCGGGATCGACCAGTATTCTGTTCCCGGGGATCCCGGCAACCTCTGCAGCCTCCACCCTTTCGGCCAGGGCGTCCAGGATCTCGTCGAAGAGAGAGCGGTACGAGGGGGAACGCTGCATCGTCTCCGGGGCGCCGAGCCGGTGCATCAGGACGACGGCGCAGCCGGATTCCCTGACAACGTCCGCCATCTCCGGGTCGTCGACAAGGGCACTCGTATCGTTGATGATCTGCGCTCCCGCTGCGACGGCCTGCCTGGCAACTTGCGCCTTGGTCGTGTCGATGGAGAGGATCGCATCCGTACTCTCGGCCAGCGCNNTCGACCGTGTTCCACGGCCCGTTCGAAGGGGAGATATTTTCCGCCATCGGAGAACGAATCCGGCGTCACGTTCAATATCCCCATGATCCGAGGCGCTCCGGACAACAAGAGCGACCGGTCCCGGCAGAGCAAGGTGTAATCCAGGGCCTGATACCGGACGATGGCCTCCCTCATGTGATCCAAGAGGTCTCCCGGGGGAGAACCATCCTCGGCTTCGCGGGCCAATTGCCCTTTCGATGACACGGAAAGAAGAAGGACGTCCCTCCCCAGCGCATGCGGAATCCCCCTTCGCCGGAGCAATTCCGGTAGGGCCCGATGCACCTCGTCTCCGTGAGGGACGCTCACGAGAAACGCCCGAAGCGCAGAAACGAAACGGTCCGCCTCGTCCTCTGCCACGCCAAGGAATGCGATGCGGCGTCGCGCCTGCTCCGGGTCCGAGAAGTGCAATACCCGGATCATCGCCGTCCCCGCTGGCTTATGCCGGCGACCCGGCGTCGGCGGTCGGCGGCTCCTTCCCGGCCGGGACCACCAGTTCCTCGATGATCCTCTTGATCTCCGTGCCGTCGACGATTTCCTTTTCGAGGAGAGTGTTCGCCACCTTGTGCAGGACGTGGATGTTCGTTTTGAGCAGCGTTTTCGCCCTGTCGTAGCAGGAAAGGACGATCTCCTTCACCTCGTTGTCGATGTCCCGGGCAGTGGACTCGCTATAGTCCTGGTGGCGTCCGAACTCCCTCCCGAGGAAGATGGCCTCCTGCTTCTGACCGAACGTCACGGGCCCGAGCTTCTCGCTCATCCCCCATTCGCAGACCATCTTTCTCGCGATGTAGGTCGATCTCTCGATGTCGTTCCCTGCCCCGGTCGTCAATTCCCCCCGGACCAGTTCCTCGGCTACCCGCCCCCCCATGAGGATCGTGATGTTGTCCTTCAGGTATTCCTTGGAGTAGGTGTGCCTTTCGTCGATGGGAAGCTGCTGCGTCACCCCCAGGGCCATCCCCCGCGGGATGATGCTCACCTTGTGGATCGGGTCCGCGCCCGGGATGAGCGTCGCCACGATCGCGTGCCCCGCTTCGTGGTAGGCCGTCGAGCGTTTCTCTTCCTCGGGGATGATCATCGACCGGCGCTCCCGGCCCATCATCACCTTGTCCTTGGCCATCTCGAAGCATTCCATCGAGACCTTGGAGAACCCGACGCTCGCGGCGTGCAGGGCGGCCTCGTTGCAGAGGTTCGCCAGGTCGGCACCCGTGAAGCCGGGTGTCCCCTTGGCCAGAACCTCGAGCTTGACGTCTTCGCCAAGGGGGATCTTCTTCGTGTGGACGCTCAGGATCTGCTCCCTGCCCTTCACGTCGGGTTTCGGGACCACCACCTGGCGGTCGAACCGCCCCGGTCGCAGAAGTGCCGGATCGAGCACATCCGGGCGGTTCGTGGCGGCGATGAGGATCAGCCCCTCGTTCGCCTCGAACCCGTCCATCTCCACCAGGAGCGCGTTGAGCGTCTGCTCCCGCTCG
>DOTC01000073.1 GCA_003513855.1 Deltaproteobacteria bacterium
CGCTGATGGCCGGCGAGGTGGCCTCCCTGCTGCTGTCGCGGATGACCGTGCCGATCCTCTTCTTCCTGAGCGAAAGCCGGAAGCACCGACACGTGGCACGGTTCCCCGAGGACGCGCCGTAAGGCTCCCGGCGGCTACTTGGCGGTGTCCGGCGGGGTGAGTTTCTTCAGGTTCTCGAGCTGGGTGGTCGCCGTCCTGACGGACTTGGCGGCCTCTTCGTGCGAGGGGTCGTAGGCGAGGATCTGCCGCCAGTGGGCGATGGCCGCCTCGAGCCGCCCCTGGCGGTAATCCTCCAGTCCTTTCTCCATGAGGGTCTCGGACACCTTGTCGATCCGGCCCTTCAGATCCGCTCTCGTGAACGAGAGGCTCCTTCCTTTCATGGCGGGGTGGGAGAGGAACCGCATCGCCGCCGTCCACCGCTTTCCTGCCTCCCCCAGCTGTCCCTGGCGTAGCGCCTCGTCCCCGCTTTTCTTGAGGCCTTCCAGGGCGGCGGGGAATTTCTCCTCCACGCCGGGGTGGCCCGGCTCGGTTTTCCATACGCCTGCGAAAAGCTCCAGCGCCCTCTCGAATTTCCCCTCCTGCATCAGGGACTGGCCCTCGAGGAAATCCTTCTCTGCGGGTGAGACGGCAGGTGGGGGTGGCGGAACGGCCACGGAAGGCGGAACGGGTGCGGAAGGCGGAACAGGGGCGGAAGGCGGAATGGCCGGTGGGGTCATCTCGCGGGGTGGCTGAACTGTTGCATCCGGCGGAACGGCCACGGAAGGTGGAACGGGGGCGGAAGGCGGAACGGCCGAGGGGGGCGTCTCGTGGGGTGGCGGAACCGTCCTGGCGGCGCAACCGCCGACCAGCAGGAGGACCAGGGCGGCGATCGGAAAACGAAAGCGGGCTTTCAAAGGGCCATTCCCCTCCAGCCTGCGGTATCTGCGCTCACGGCCTCCATCGGGGGCATTTCCTTCAACATCCGGACGAAGGAATCGGTCAGCTCCGGAGAGAACTGGGTGCCGCGGAACCGCAGGATCTCCTCGATCGCCCCCTTGGTCGTCAACGCCCTCCGGTAAGGGCGGGACGTGATCATGGCGTCGAACGCGTCGGCGATCGAGATGATCTGCGCGTGGATCGGGATCTCGGCGTTCTTTTTCCCCTCCGGGTATCCGTTGCCGTTATACCACTCGTGGTGGTATCTCACCACAGGGATATACCGGTGGAGGGAAGGCGCCATCCGGAGAATGTCCGCCCCCTCGTCCGGGTGTCTCCGCATCACCTCGACCTCCTGAAGGTTGAGCCGCTGCTCCTTGAGAAGGATATCGTCCGGTGTCCGGATCTTCCCGACGTCGTGGAAGAGGCACGCTTTCTCGAGGTGCTCGATCTCCTCCGTGGAGAATCCGAGCTTCCTTCCGAGCTCGCACGCAAGGAACGCCACGCGGGTGGAATGCCCCAGCGTGTAAGGGTCCCGTGCGTCGATCGAGGCGGCGAGAACCCGCACGGTTGCGATGTACGATTCCTCGAGGTCCTTCGCATACCGGCTCAGCCGGTTTTTCTGGGAGAGGATCGTTTCCGCCATTCGGTTGAAATTCCGCGTCAACTCCCCCAGCTCGTCCCTCGAGCGGATGGGAATCGGGGTGAATTGCATGCCGCCGGAGAGTTCGTTGACTCCCGAGGAGAGCTGTTTCACGGGGGTGGTGATGAAGGAGGCGATCACGAAGGTGCCCAGGAGAGCGATCCCCAGGAACACCGCGGCGGCGATGGCGATCGATTTCCGGATGCTCTTCTGCGCGGCCAGAACGCTGTCGCGGGAGATGGCGAGCGAGACGGTCCCGACGCGCTTTCCCGAGAAGAAGATCGGGGTGGAGAACTCGATCAGCTCCTTGCTCCCGTGCATCGTCTCGTAGGCCTGGGTTTCCAGGAAGGTCCCCAGTGCCTTCCTTGGCTCCGGGGCGACATACGCCTTCCCATGCTCTTCGATCAGGTTATGCGCAAGGACGACGTTCTCCGTGTCCCGGATGGAGACGTATTCGATGTCGCCTGTGCTGTTCTTTGTTTCCACGGCCAGCCTGTCCATGGCCAGCCGGTCGCCGGACAGGATGGAATACCCCGAGGAAAGCGCGACCACGCGGGAGATGGCCACCCCTCGCTGCATCAGGTCGTTCCGGATGGCGTCGTCGGTGATTTTCGTCACCGCCACTGCGATCAGGGTGATCAGCAGGAAGACCAGGGGGAGCAGAAACACGGTCAGCTTCAGGCGGATTCCCGGAAAAGGACGCCGGCGCCCCCCCTCCTCGGGGGATGGGTTTTCCTTGTTCTTCATAACCTTTAATTATATAGGATTGCGATCGTTTCCAGAACTGCTTCTCCCCGTCCCGGCAGTTCGGACAGGAGGCGGAAGGGCAGGGAGGCCTGCGAGGGTGACCGGCGGGGTCAGGCCAGCCGCTGCAGCACCTCGTTGGAGACGAAGAGGAGCTCCCCGGGGAGCCGGAGCCGGCCGTTCTCCTCGAGCAGTCTTCCCCCGGCCACCAGTTCGTTCACGGCGTGCCGCAGGGGATCCGGCGGGGCGCCGATGGTTTGTTCCAGATCCCCCAGGTCCACGCCGTCCGTCATGCGCAGTCCGAAGATGAGCGATTCCTTCCACGCATCCTCGTACCGGCATGCCTGTTCGACGGTCCAGGGGAGCCGGCCCTCCCGGATGCTTTTCCCGTACTCCGCCAGCGAAGGGGGATTCGCGGCACGAAGACCGTGCGGTGCCCGCTCCCCGGGGAAGAGAAGGCTGTGCGCGGAAGGGCCAAGCCCCGTGGTTCCCTCCCGTTTCCAGTACTTGACATTGTGCCGGGACTCGTGCCCGGGACGGGCGAAGTTCGAGATCTCGTACTGCCGGTAGCCGGCGGCGCCGAGCGTTTCCTGCGCCTGCGTGAACATCGCCAGGTCGAGATCCTCCGGCACCGGAACGAGCTCGCCGCGGCGGCGCATGGCGTGAAACGTGGTCCCCTCTTCGTACGTCAGGCTGTACACGGCGAGATGCTCGGGCGCCAGCGACACGGCGCGCTCGAGGTCGGCCTCCCACTCCGGCAACGTCTGGCCGGGCACGGCGAACATCAGATCGAGGCTGATGTTCGCGACGCCCGCTTGACGAGCCAGGTGAACCGCTTCCACCGTTTGATGGGCATCGTGTACCCGCCCCAGGCGGGCCAAGTGCCGCGGGTTGAACGACTGTGCCCCGAAGCTGACGCGGTTGATGCCGGCGGCGCGGAAGGCGCGCAGCGTGTCGAGCGTCACCGTGCCGGGGTTGGCCTCGAGGGTGGTTTCCACTTCGGAGTCGATAGTCGATAGTTGATAGTTGATAGTTGATGGTCGAGGGTCTCTGGACGATTCGGACTGTGAACTCGTGACTGTTGACTGTCGACTATGGGCTATCGACTCGGAGCATGGCCACTGCCGCCGAACGGCCGCCAGCACCTCCGCAATCGAGTCCGGCGCGAACAGCGATGGCGTGCCGCCGCCGAAGAAGATGGTGGCAACTCGGCCGTCGCGCCACGGCTCGTGATCCGCCGCGCGCGCGAGCTCGCCCACCAGCGCGGCAACGTACTCGCGCTCGGGCCAGCGCGGCCGCGCGAACGAGTTGAAGTCGCAGTACGGGCACTTNNGCGATCAGCGATATGCGATCCGCGATAGGCACGCGGCGCTCGGCGCCGCGTCAGTACTTCCGCATCACCGCGACCACAACGCCGCGGACGGTCACGTCCTTCCCCCTGGCGACGATCGGTTCCAGCGCGTCGTTGGCGGGCTGCAGGCGGACTTTTCCGCCGGGCTCCAGATAGAAGCGTTTGACCGTCGCCTCGCCGTTGATCGTCGCCACGACGGTCTCACCATTCTCGGCGAATGAGCGCTCCTCGACGACGATGTAGTCACCGTCCCAGATGCCGTCGTTGATCATCGAGTTGCCCACGACGCGGAGCACGAAGGTGTTCTCGCGGCGAGCGAAATCCTCGGGAACGATGATGGTGTCAACGGTTTCCAGCGCCTCGATGGGTTCGCCGGCGGCCACTCGTCCCAGCAGCGGCAGCTCAACCGCCCCCTTTTGCGGCTGCTTCGGCAGCAGCTCGATGGCACGGCTGTAGTTCCACCGGCGCCGGATCAATCCCTTCCCTTCCAGATTCGAGAGATGCTTGTGGACGGTGGCGACCGAGCTGAGCTTGAAGTGCGCGCCGATCTCTTCCAGCGTCGGCGCATAGCCATGTTCGGCGATATAGCCCTCGAGATAATCGAAGAGCTCCTTTTGTCGCTTGGTCAGAAACATCGAAGCGGCCTTCTTCTTCCCTGTCGCTGCATTGGGGATGGTTAGCGAAGAGCAGGCGAAACCGCAATGCGCAAGTTTCCTGGCTCTTGCGGGACTCTGTGAAGCCTTGAGCGCGTCGGCCAGCCGACTCGAGCGTGCCCGGCTGATCGCCGCCTACCTGCGGAGTCCCGGCGCCGACGAGACGGATACCGCGACCCGCCTGCTCGTAGGCCGGGCGTTTCCCGAAGCGGCAGGTCGCCGAGGAGCACGGCACCGTTCTGGTCGATCCCGAAGTCGTGGTGAAGGTCCGCTTCGGCGACATCCAGAAGAGCCCCCAGTACGCCGGCGGTATGGCCCTGCGCTTCGCCCGCATCCGCGACGACAAGCCCCCGGAGGAAGCCGACACCCTCGACACCCTGCGCGCCCTGTTCGCACAGCAGCGGCAGCAGGGGTGAAACGTGGGTGCCGCGCAAGCGGACCGCTCGATTCTCTGTGGTTCCGTTGCGGTTCGTCAGTCCAACGGGGTCAGTGCCCCGATCGTATCGACCATTCCCGCCTC
>DOTC01000110.1 GCA_003513855.1 Deltaproteobacteria bacterium
CCGACGGCTTTCAGCCGGACAAGGGCGTGTCCCTCTTCGGGCTTCGGAAGGGGGATCTCCTCCAGGGTCATCTCCTCGGGGCCGCCGTACCGATGGACTCGAATCGCTTTCATCGCCTCCACCTCCTGATGCATTATACTGGATCCCGCACGGGATTGCGGCAGGCACGCCCATTCCTCTTGCCTGCCGGGGGAGGTCTTTGTTGGCTAAGGAATTGTCCTTCGCGGGGGTGTTCCCCATCCTCGTGACTCCGTTCGACGACCGGGAGGAGATCGATCTCGCATCCTTCGCCCGCGTGGTCCGGTTCATGGCGGACATCGGCGTGGACGGAGTGACCATTCTCGGCGTGCTGGGGGAGTCGAACAGGCTCGGGGACGGGGAGCGGGAGCAGCTCATCCGGACCGCCGTTTCCGCGGCGGCGGGGAGGATCCCGGTGATCGTCGGGACGAGCCACAAGGGAACGCTCGCGACGAGCCATCTGAGCCAGGCGGCCCAGTCGCTCGGGGCAGCCGCGGTGATGGTGACCCCCTCCCGGGAACCGGTACCGGGCGAGGGGAAGATCCTCGAGTTCTTCCGGCAGGTGGCCGCCGGAATCACGATCCCGATCGTGGTGCAGGACCACCCCGCCTCCACGGAGGTTCACATGCCGGTTCCCTTGCTGCTCCAACTGGTGAACGAGATCCCCTCCGTCGGGTGCATCAAGGAGGAGGCCCCTCCCACCCCCCAGAAAATCACGGCGCTCGTCCAGGCGATGTCGGACTCGGGCCGGAACGTTCCCGTCCTGACGGGGCTTGGGGCGCTTTACGGGATGTTCGACCTGGAGCGGGGGAGTAGCGGGTTCATGACCGGTTTTGCATTTCCCGAGGTGCTGGTGGCGATGGTCCGGGAGGTGCGCCAGGGGCGGATGGACGCCGCCTGGGAACTCTACAGGCGGTTTCTGCCGCTGATCGTCTTCGAACAGCAGCCCGGCGTCGGAATCCGGAAGGAAATCTACAGGATGCGAGGGATGATCCAATCCGCCCGCGTGCGCCATCCCGGCGCGGATGGTTCTCCGGGGGCGGCAAAACAGCTGCGCGCTCTTCTGGAACGGATTCTGCCGGGGCAGGACATCACGCAGCCTCTGGATGTGTGACGATGGGAACAGGAATCATCGGGAGAGGCTCCCCCCGATGATCTCGAGCGGAAAGGGCGAACAAGGTGCCGGCTTTCGTCGAGATCTGACCCCCTAGGATACTGTGCCGAACTCGACGGGGAGTTTTTCCAAGAGATCCTTGAAGACGTCCCTGCTTTCCTTGAGGGCACCGGCCGTTTTCGGCTCGATGGCCCCCTTGATCTCTTTCTCCAGTTTGATGATGGCCTCCTCTACGAGTCCTCTGAGGGCATGAATCTCTGTCCCGGTCAGACTGACATCCATCGCGCACCTCCTGAGGTCCTCCTCCCTTCCGGAAAGCCGCCTGGCCCACCCTTTCCACAGATCCATTATATCGCGGCGCCTGATTGCCACAAAACCCGAGGGAAGACCCTGCTCCCCCCCCCGGCCGATATCCATGGGCATCGGTTCTCAAGCAGAGGGATCGGCAGTACAATGGTCCGGGAATCCGATGGGGAAAGGACACGGTGCGGGACGGGGAAGGACCGGGGCATGCGGTGCGGCGATTCGCGGGCAAGGTTCTGCTGACCGGCCCCCCGGGATGCGGGAAAACGACCGTGGCAAGAAAGATCGCCGGGATCTTCGGTTCCGGAGCGGTCGGGTTCTTCACGGAGGAAGTGCGCGACGCGGCGGGAACCCGGACCGGGTTCCTTGTGGAATCGACCGACGGCAGGAAAGGCGAGCTGTCGAGCAGGAGATCCGGTTCCGGGCCGCGGGTAGGCGCCTACGTCGTCGACGTCCGGTCCTTCGAAGCGGTCGCCATCCCCTCGCTCGCCGGGGCCGCCGACAAGGTCTTCATTATCGACGAAATCGGAAAGATGGAGTGCTTTTCGGAGGCGTTCCGAATCCGTGTGGGAGAAATCCTCGACTCGGATCTTTTTGTCCTGGCCACGATCCCTCTGCGTGGCGGAGGCCTCTTTCTCCAGGGGATCCGGAACCGCCAGGACGTCGCGATCGTCCCTGTGACGCAGGCGAATAGGGACCGCCTTCCCTTGGAGATCTCGGAAATGTTCCGGAGGGGAAGGCCCGGCTAGTCCTGCGGAGCCGATGGAGCGGGAGGGTGGATTGGTCACCGTGAGTCCCCTGGCAGGCAAACCGGCCCCCACGTCGATGCTGGTGAACGTGGCACGGCTGGTGTCCGCCTATTACGCGGAACGCCCCGACCCTTCCGTACCGGACCAGCGGGTCTCCTTCGGCACGTCCGGACATCGGGGCTCCTCCCTCCGGTGCGGGTTCAACGAGGCCCATATCCTCGCCGTGAGCCAGGCCATCTGCCTCTACCGCAGGCAGCAGCGGATCACGGGACCCCTGTTCCTGGGGATGGACACCCATGCCCTCTCCGAGCCGGCGTTCGTCACCGCGCTCGAGGTGCTGGCGGCGAACGGGGTCGAGGTGATGATCGACCGGGAGCAAGGATATACCCCGACACCCGTTGTCTCCCACGCGATCCTTTCCTACAACCGGGGGCGGAAGGAGGGACTTGCCGACGGTGTCGTGATCACCCCGTCGCACAACCCGCCGGAGGACGGAGGCTTCAAGTACAATCCTGCGCACGGAGGCCCCGCGGACACGGACGCGACCCGGCGGATCGAGGAGGTGGCGAACGGGTTTCTGGCGGACGGCCTGCGGAGTGTGGAGCGGATGCCGATCGGGAAGGCCCGCTCCG
>DOTC01000090.1 GCA_003513855.1 Deltaproteobacteria bacterium
GGTGACGATCGGCAGGCCCACCCCATTCAACATGATCACGGCCGCGGACCGGCTGCGAAAGGGGGACCGGGTCACAAAGATCCCCTTCTGACTTCACTGCGGGCCCCCGTCTGCGGGTTTCCACCGGCTCTTCTGTGTTTCCTCTTTGGTCGGCCTGTCCTCAACCGGTCCTTCCCCGACGTCCCAGAACTGCCGTCTCGCATAATATGCGACCTGCCGCGCGCACTCCTCCACCGCCTCGTCGAGGGTGCCCCATTTCCCGGTATCCCAGGACACCCGGATCGATCCGATCTCCTTCTCCAGGAAGTTGAAAAACCGGGCTTCCGCGGTGATGGATCCCGTCCCCGCTTTCTTGTTTCCCTCGGGGCCGGTCCCCTCCTCCGCGGGATGATAGCCGGTGATGGCGTATACGATCCGCAGTTCCGCCCCCTGACTGAACGGACCCCTGTCGAACAGGTCCCTGGTGAGGGCCGATCGGAAATCCTCCCTGACCCTGTCCGGCACGGATCCAAGGGAGCCTTCTTCCATCACCATTGCCGACGAATACCGGCCCATGCCTTCGGACGGCCGCAGGGTCTGGACCCTTCCGCTCCCGGTACAGCCGCACAACGACAGAAGCACCCAGATCGAAAGACCCGCCGCCCCCGCACGAACCCCGGGGGTCCCGTGCCCTCTCACCGGCCGTCTCCCACGACCCAGTCCTGCCCCTTCACATCCCGGAAATTAAGGATCGGCCCGGTCTCGTCCGACAGATACAGGACGGCGCTCGGCCCCGCCTCGCCGTCTATGCCGAACAGCCCCAGCGCAGGCTCCCCGCNNCCTTGTCCAGGAAGGACAGGACCGGCCGCCCCTTCCCCTGCAGCTCGAACACGGCGCGGAGATCCCCGTCGACATCGTACAGGGAGAGTCTCGGGTTGTCGTTCCGGACCGTCAGCAGGACGCCCGGCTTCCCGTTCTCGTGCATCACCGCGAACCGCTTCGCGCGGACCTCTCCCGAGAGCCCCCCCGTCAGGACCCACACGAGGGAAAACAGGCAGAGAGCAGCCACCCCGGCCACGCCCGCCAGGGCGATCGTCCTCGCATCCCGAACCTGCTTCTCCAGCTGCTGAAGGCGATCTTCCGCCTTGTCGCCCGCTTCCTTCTCCATCGGGGGCCCCCTTCCGGTTATTTCGCTTTCGGCTCTCCCCCTCTTCGAAACACCTTCTCCACAAGCCGGATGGCCTTCCCTCCCGCGGCCTTTCTTTCCATTTCGCCCGCCATGCGCTCCAACTTCAAGGCCATGGCCCGCAATTCTTTCGCCTGCACCCGGAGCTTTCCCGCCTGGTCCTCCCCTTTCGGGGAGGTGAAGCCGAGGATGGGCTCGCCGCTCTTTTTGGAGAGCTGCACCTTCAGCAGCTTCCCGGACTCCTCCTGCTCGACCTTCTCCCCCCCGTTCCGCTTTCTCCAGAGCCTCATCGTCCCTCTCCTCCTTTACGCCGGCGCTGCCGCACGAAAAGAAAAAGGGGCTGCCGGCAACCGGCAAACCCCTTCCCCGTTATCTCTGCAAACCACCGATCCTCGGTCGGGATCACGGGACTTCGCGTTTTCCTTCTCTTTTTTTTCATGATAGGTCCCTGTTCCGGAAATGGCAAGGAGACCGCACCCGGCTAAAGAATCCTTGCAAGCCTGCCGATCTGTATTTAAAATTGTGTCCTTGCGGTGATATAATGCCGGTCTTTCCAGAAAATATCGGTTGCCCGCCCGAATACAACGGTCGCGTTCTGGAAACGCTTTGGTACAGGCAGCACCGTTTCCACGCCGCAGATCGGAAAGGAACCGGGAAGGGAGGTTCGAAGGGTTGAAGATCAGGGTCCTGGGGTCATCGGGGTCGGAAGTCGCGGGGCACCGTGCCCCCGCCTTCCTCGTCGATGGAGAATCCCTTCTGGACGCGGGAACGATCGGCCTGTCCCTGAAGATCCGGGAGGAACATAAACTCCGGCGGATCTTCCTCACCCACGCGCACTTCGACCACATCAAGGGGATCCCGTTCATGCTCGACAACCTCGTCAGCCGCGGAACGGGCAATACCGTCACCGTCATCAGCGGCAGGGAGGTGATCCGGGACCTGAAAACGAACATCTTCAACGACANNGATCTGGCCCGATTTCACAAAGATTCCCTCCCCGGACCGTCCGGCGCTTCGGTACGGGACCGTTTCCGCCTCCCGCGAGGAGAGGTTCGACGGGTACCGGGTGATCATGACCAGGGTCAACCACACCGTGCCCGCCTACGGCATCATCCTGATCGGCCGGAAAGGGGAACGGATCGCCTACACGGGCGACACCGGGCCGACCGACCGGTTCTGGAAGAAGGTGGATGAGTTCAGGGTGAACCACCTGATCGCGGAGTCCTCCTTCCCGAACCGCCTGGAGGAACTGGCTCTCAAGACCGGCCACCTGACTCCCGCGCTCCTGCAAAAGGAGATCGGGAAGATGAAAAACCCGCCGCGCCGCATCTACCTGATGCACGCCAAGCCGCAATATTTTCCGGAGATCGAAAAGGAGATCCGGGGCATCGCCCGGAACAGCATCCGCTACCTACAAGAGGGGGAAGTGCTGACGATCTGACCGCGGTGCCGCAGGCCGTCCCCCGGCCCGCGCCCTGGTTCCGGAACCCGTCATTCCGCCGCGTCCATTCTCTCGCTGGTCAGCCGGGTGATCTCCGCGTTCAGTTCCCGCAGGCGCTTCGACATCCTCTGCATGATCATGAAGGCAAGGGAGGGGTCGTCGTGGATTTTCCGGAGGAACATCTTCCTGTCCACGGTGAGCACCCGCACCTCCCCCAGGGGACGGACCGTCGCGGAGCGGACGTCCTTCTCGAACAGGGCCATCTCCCCGAAGAAATCCCCCTCCCCCAGCTCCGCCAGGCGGATCTCTTTTCCCTCGTGCACGCTGACCACCTCGACCTTTCCCGACTGGATGACGAACATGCTGTCGCCCACGTCCCCCTGATTCACGATGATCTCGCCGGGCCGATAGACCTTCCCCAAGCCTCCTAGCGCCACTTTGTCCTCCTTGAACCATAATCGCCGATGGAACGGGAATAGACCGACAACCGTCTCGTACAGAAGACGGCCCAGGAACGCGGGGTGAAGCGTCCGCAGAAAGACGTCCCGGTAGGGGGCGCTGCCGGTGAACGTGTCCCACAGGACGGTGCTCATGCGCCTGCGGACGCCCGTTCCCTGCTGCTCCCAGTTCGTCATGCGCAACACGCCGCGTCGGGCGAAGCGCATGCTCTGGATCACCCGCGTGACCAGGAAGACCACTTTCCCGATCGCGTTGTCGCGGGAAAGGGCCCGGCACGCGGGAAGATAGTACTTCTGGAAATCGTCCGCGGCGATGCCGTGGAAGATGGCCGTCTTGGCGGCTACCTTGGCCGTGCGGTAGGAGCCGCCGATCCCGTCCTTGTACAGCCGGCTCACCCCGCTGTCCCCGATGAACACCATCCCGTCGGCATACGGCTTGTGCGCCCCGAGGACGTTGATCGCGGGATAGCACCGGCAATACTCCTTCGGCATCCGCCACCCGGGGGGGAAGCACTTCTTCACCTCGGGAGCGTTGAGGAAGGACTCCACGAGCTTTGCGTCGATCCCCCTCCCCAAAAGGACCACCGTCACGTAATCCCCCTTCGGGATCAGGGCGGCAAACTCCAGGCGCGGGAGATTGAGGAGAAAGACGTGCATCGAGGTCCCGAGATAAGCCCGGATGATCTCCTGCCCGAGGTAGAATTCGCTGATGAACGTCTTGGCGGTTTTCGGTTTCCGGTACCCGACCCCCAGCGATTCGAAAATCTTCACCGTCGAGCTGTTGACGCCGACGGCTCCCACGACCAGGTCATACTCCCTGGAAAGTCCCCCTTTCGTCCGGATCAGGGGCCTTCCGTTCGTCCGCTCGATCCCTTCCACCCGGTCCCGGACCACCGTGGCCCCCTTGGCGGCCGTGATCTTGAGGAGGAAGTCGTCGAAGCTCTCGTATTTGCGCTTCGTGATCCCCCGGGGTCCTCCTCCGCGGTACACGGCGGCGATCCTCTTCTCGCGCCTGGGGGTATCGATCCGGACGCTGCCCACGTCCATGTGGAGCACGTACGAGTCGATCCCCCGCTGGACGACGGCGGGGGGAAGGTTGATCCCCTCCGTGGAGAGGAGCTGCACCATCGACTCGGAGACGATCCCGCCGCACATGTTGCAGC
>DOTC01000189.1 GCA_003513855.1 Deltaproteobacteria bacterium
CTTTCCGGGAACGGAGTTCCGGCTACCAGACGATCGTGACGGTGAGGGTGTCGGAGTAGGGGCCGAGGGAGACGCTCTGCCCCGCCGGGGTCCGGCCGTAGATCGTGGTCGTGCGGGGACTGTTCTTCGTGACGTTCTTGAGGAAGACCGTCGAGGTCCCCGCCGTGCCGTCTCCCCAGACGGCTCCCCGGGAGGCATCCGTGAACAGGTTGTACAGGAGGAGGTCCGGAAGGGATGCGTGGCGCATCGCCCGGGGGTTGAACGACCCGTTGCCGCTGGGCCCGATCGAGATCACGACGTCCGGGGGCGGCGCCTCGTCGCAGATCACCGTGACGGTCCCGGTGGTGTCGAGGGGGACCGGCGAGAAGTCGTCGTAGGGGCCGAACGACAGGCCGGTGGCGGAGACGTTACACAGGGCCGAGGCGCTGCCCGCCAGGAGCGGGATCAGGAGAATGGCCCCGGCAAGGAGCCGGGCGCTACGGTAGCGGTTCACAGAGGATCTCCCCAAGTTCGACTATTATCTCATCCGACCGGGGAATTTCCAGTTGGAATCTGTACGAGGCTTCCCCGATCGCGACCGTACCCTCGAACGATCCCGCCGGGACGTTCTCCAGGTAGAACTCCCCTCCCTTCCCCGTGAAGAAATCGAATTTCATCCCCTGGCCGGAGATCTTCCCCTCCCCGAATTCCAGCGGCTTCTTCACACCGGCGGATACGGACCAAAGGGAGCCGGTGAAGGCCTGGAACCTCGTCGCCTCGAAGGCGATCACCGACCCGCTCCGGAAGGGAGGGTTCACGTACCGGACCACCTCGGCAAGGGAGTAGTCGAGCGGGATATCCTTGTCGGCGATCGAGACCTGGTTCTCGATGTAGGAACCCAGTTCCGGGACGAAGGCCCTCCCCTTCCGGTCCGTCCGCCCGACCTCCTGGCCGTTCCGGAAGACCCGGGCCCCCTTCACCCCGTCGACCGTGACCAGTCCGAAACTGTCGCGGATCGGCCGGGTGAACCCGAACGTTCCGCCCACGTACCCGATCCCGCCTGCCGCGGTTGCCCTCCAGGTCTGTTCGTTCGAGAGGTCTCCCGAGACTCCCAGATACTGCCCCGTGAGGATCGCGTACCGGGAGTTCCACTGGAGGAAGGAGTCGAGGGTGGTCACCGTGTCCTGCGGACGATCCCGCCGTTCGGCCGTCACCCGGGCGCCGAACCCCTCCCCGACCGGGGCGCTCTTCTGGGCCTGGACGCTTGCGACCTCCTCGTCCTCCCGCTTCTCGAAGTTCCCGGAGAGGGTGACCTCGTAGGCGGGGTACCAGGTGAGGCCCAGGAAGAATTCGTCGGAGGCGGCTTCCTCCTCGATCCTCCGGTACGAAACGAGAAGGCGGGTCCGGCGGGAGAGGTTCCGGGAGTAGCTCGCCCCCGCCTCCTTCCGGTCGGNNGCCGTAGCCGAGGGAGAGGCCCGCGGCATAACGGTCCGGGTCGGCCGTCCCGCCCTGGACGATGCGGAAATAGTCCTTCGTGAACCCCTTCAGGAAGATCCTCCCGCTGAACCGACGGTCCAGGTACTCGTGGCGGAAGACCGCCGCCGCGCCGCCGCCCCCTTCTTCCGCGTAGCTCCCGGAGACCGACAGGGAGGTCACCCCCGCCCGGGGAAAGAGGTACGAGGCGAACAGCCCCCCGTTGACGCCGTCCGGCGTCCCCTCGCCGCGGATCCCCGCGGAGAGCCGGTCGTTCACCCCGTACCGGTGAAAGAGGGAGAAGGCGAGGTCGCCGTAGCCATTGCTCTCCGTGCCGAAGTTCTCCCGGAGGAAACCGATGTTGTAGCTGTACTCGTGGAGCCCTTTCCGCAGGAGCAGGTCCGTGAAGTAGAAGGGGTACTCGAGTTTCTGCACGTTTCCGAAGGGGTCCCGGATCAGGACGGAGACCTCGCGGGCGCCCCCGTAGTAGGAGAGGTTCGTCAGCTCGAACTCCCCCGGCCCCACCCGCTCCCTCCGGATCAGCGTCCCGTCGAGGTACACCTCGATCTCGGAGGGATATTTCGCCGCCGAGGCGAAACCGCCCAGGGGGTACCGCTGCAGGTAGGGATCGATCCGGTACACCTTCGAGTGGCTGATCCCTCCCAGGTTCAGGTTCGCTCCCAGCTCCCCCGAGTCCGCGAAGAAGTCGCCCAGGACGGACCGTTCCATGGTATCCCTCCGGTCCCGGGACAGGCTGGTCAAAAGCCGGACGAAATTCTCCTCCTCCCGGGTTTCCGTGAAGGAGAAGTCGGTCAGGAACAGGAATTCCCGGTGGCGGCCGCCGAACTGCAACGAGGCGTCCCTTTCCCGGAACGAGAACGAGTCTCCCGCCGTGTACCCCACCCCGTAGTTCAGGAAGGCGCTCGTGTCCAGGGGGTAGTAGACGTCGGTTCGCCGGGCCGGCAGGAAATCGAGGGTCTGGGGAGGGAANNAGTCCCCCTCGGGCGTGCGAAGGGCGAACACCTCCCCCTTGGGTTGGCCGTTGAGGAGGACCGCGACGACGATCGGCTCGAAGGGCTGCGCGCGCAGCACCAGAGGGACCAGGAACAGGAAGGACAGGGGGAGAAGAACCCGGACGACTTTGCGGCTAGCGGGGGGGACCACCGTCGGCATCCGGTCCGCATCGGGATGGGTCCCCGGGAACGGACGCCTCCAGGGGGAAGCGGTCCGTCTTCACCGAGACCTCGAACGTTGCGATCCGTTTGCACTCGTGACCGGGGATTTCCACGGAATATTTTCTCGAGGCCCCCGCGAGGAGGTACCAGCCGCTCAGCTCCTTTTCGAAGACCGGCTGTCCTCCCGGATCGATCCCCTTCACGACGACCGAGCGGATGGAGAAGTGGACGTTGCCCCGGTTGCGCACCTCCGCCCGGACCGTTCCCTGTTCCAGTTCCGGCGTCCCGATCTCGCCTTTTCCTTCTTCCCGGACCGGCTTCACGAAGATCGGCAGTCCGAACCGGAGCGCGATCGCCACGCTCGTTCCCCGGGGTTTTCCCGGCACCGGGATCTCCTGGATGAAGAGCCGGTAGGTTTTTTCCGTCTTCGCGGCGGGCACACGGATCCCCGCGCGGATCACCCGCTCCTCCTTCCCCTTCAGCTCCATGATCTTCGGGAAGAAGATGAGGTCCTGCGTCTCCTCGTACCGGTCCTTCCCCTCCCCGTCCTGGGTCCACTCCATCGCCTT
>DOTC01000064.1 GCA_003513855.1 Deltaproteobacteria bacterium
AAGGGGATCGCCTTCTCCTGGATGAGGGTTGGGGTTGTGTAGTTCTTCTCCGCTACGGCGCGGAGGATTTCGGGGCGGAGCCCGAACGTTTCAAACGATCTTCTTTCCAGCGACGTTCTCTGTTCTGTCATCTTCTCCTCTTCTCCTGACGTTTTTCACCAAGCACAACCGGGGGAGCACGCTGTTCGCCCGTCCGATCTTTCCGCATGGTGAAGTTTCAGGAGAAGGTTCGAACGCCGGCCACTGCGGCGTCCCTCTTCTTCGAAAGGTCCCTTGTGGAGAGGATTGTGTCTCGGGATGTTTCGATCTGCAGTCAATGTACCACGTCGGTCCCGGATCCGCAAGTGGTCTGTTTGCTCTTTCCCGTCTCACGAACCGAGCAGCCGGTCGGGAAGCCACATCGCGATATCCGGGAACATCGCGAGCAGCACGATATAGAACGCCATGATGGCGATGAACGGCATCACCCCCCGCATGATTTCCCGGAATTTGATGTCCGGCGCGATTCCGTTGATGACGAACAGGTTCAGGCCGACGGGAGGGGTNNGCGAGAATCCCCGGCATGATCACCGGCGTCACCATCAGGATGATCGCCACCGGCGGCAGGAAACAGCCCAAAACGAGCAGCAGGATGTTCACCCAGAAAAGATAGGACCACTTCGACAAGTGCAATCCGACAAGCCACTCCGTCGCGCTCTGGGAGATGTGGAGATAGCTCATCACATAGGTGAACAGGAAGGCCATGGCGATGATCATCATGATCATGCACGACTCCCGTGCGGTGCCCGAAAGAATCTCCTTGATGCTCTCCCACTTGTACCCTTTGTATATGATAGCGACGAGCGCCATCGCCCCGAACGCGCCGACCGCCGCCACTTCGGATGGGGTCGCAAAGCCGCCGTACAGGGCCACCATCACAAGCACGATCAGGGCAAGGAACGGGAGCAGCCGCGGAAGGGTTTCCAAAAGCTCGCGCCGCGTGAAGCTCTCGTTGCGGAGCAGTTCCTTCGCCTGTTCGCCGCCGAGGCCTTCATAAGCGCGCCGCCTTTCCCACAGGGAAGCGATCACGACCCAGATCGCGAAACAGAACGCCAGGAGGAACCCGGGGATGACCCCCGCAAGAAACAGCTTCCCGATGGACTGCTCCACGATGATGCCGTAGATGATCAGGGTAACGCTGGGCGGAATGAGGATCCCGAGCGTGCCCCCGGCGGCGATCAGGCCGGAGGCCAGTCCCGCCGAGTATCCGCGCTTGCGCATCTCGGGAATGCCCATGCCGCCGATCGCGGCGCACGTGGCCGGGCTGGAGCCGCACATGGCGGCAAAGATGGAACAGCCCGCCACGTTGGCGACCCCAAGGCCGCCCGGCAGCCGGGCAAACCAGCGGTGCATCGCCTCGTACAAATCCATCGACGCCCGCGTCTTGCCGACCGCGGAACCCATGAGAATGAACAAGGGGATCGCGAGCAGCGTGAAGTTGTTCAGTTGGCTGTAGAGCGTTTCCGCAATGATCTGGATATTGCTGGGGGGCATGAAGAGAAACATGAACGTGACGGCGACTCCCCCGAGGGCAAACGCGATCGGGATGCCGCTGAGAAGAAGCAGCAGCGCCGAGCCGATATAGAGAAGGCCGATCGAAAAAACGTCCATGCTACTCCTTTCGGCCGAGGGGAGCGAACAGATCGTCAATGATCTGGACGAGAAACTGAAGGGTCAGCGTGGTCATCCCCAGCGACATGAAGAAATAGGGAATCCAGAGCCTGGGCGCCCAGATGGAGTCGGTCACCCAACCTCCCTCCCAGGCCTCGAAGAAATAGCGCCACACGTAGAAGGAAATAAACGCGCAGAACACGGCCGACAGGATGTCGGCGAGCAGATGCCGCCACCAGTTCCATCGAGGCGACAGCATGCTTTCCAGCACCTCGATCCCGACATGGGCGCGCCCTTCCTGCGTAAACGCGGCGGCCATGAACGTCGAGGCGATCAGCAAAAAGATGTTCAGTTCGAGGTGCCAGTCATGGGGCGCCCGGAAATAATAGCGCGCCACGACCTCGAACGAGATCGCAACCGTGGAAAACACGATCAGAAGCGCACTCACATAGCCCGTGACGAGGTTTGCCCACCGCATCACGAGCTGGAATGGCCCCCAGGCTCGCCGCATGTCGGTACCGCCGGAGCTACTTCACCGATACCGCCAGGTCTATCAGGCGCTTCCCGTCCGGGACGGTGGCGGCGAAATCCTTCCACGCGCTTTCCTCGGCAATCTTGCGCCACTTCGCGAACGTCGCCTCGTCCATGTCGTGTACGGCAACACCAGCCTTCTTATAGACGTCGGCCACCTGCTGATCGTCCTCCTTGGCCGATTTCACCGCAAACGAATCCAGGGAAGCGCCCACCTCCGTGACGATCTTCTGCTGCTCCGGAGTGAGACTGTCATAGGTGGACTTCGCCATCAGAAGAGGCTCGAACATGTACCAGAAGGTCTTGTCCTGGGCCGTGGTCACATGCTTTCCCACCTCGTAGAGACGGTAGCTCACGAGAGAAGCGCTGGACGTCCACATTCCGTCGGCCACCCCGGACTGCAGGGCGCTGTAGCTTTCGTCCGACGGGAAGCTGACGATCGCAGCACCGGCCGCCTTGAGCATGATCTCG
>DOTC01000195.1 GCA_003513855.1 Deltaproteobacteria bacterium
GCCGCACCCGGAAGGACTTCTCCGAATCATGACGCATCGGGGAGTGCCCCCCGGGGAAACGATCATGGTCGGGGACTCCGTGACCGACATCCTGGCCGGGCAGGGGGCCGGGGCCGCAACCTGCGCCGTCACCTACGGGTACGGGGGGGAGGAGTTTCCCGGGCTTTCGCCCGATTTCACCATCGACCGCTTCCCGGAGCTGTTCGGGCGGATCCTCCCGTTCCGCTGAAGGGTGGCTGCAGAGGTGCCCACGCCCGGACCCGTCCCCCGCCAGGCGATCCTCCTCTTCGCCGGGATCGTCGTCGCGCTCCGCCTGGCCGCATACCTTCCCTACCGCTCCCCGCTGGTTCCGCCCGACCTGCTGGGTGCGGCCCTGTTCCTGTATGCTCCCTTTCTGCACTACCGGAAGGGGCGCACGCCGTCCTGGACCCGTCCCGCGAACCTTTCGAGGAGCGCGATCCTCCTCCTGGGGCTGGGGGCGGGAGGGGCGCTGGCGTTCCTCCTCGTTTCCTCCCTCCCCTTTTCCCCCTTTCCCCCCTTCCCGGAGGCAGGAAGAACTCCCTTCGGGGCATTCGTCCTCCGGCAGGCGCTCCTCGTCGCCCTCCCGGAGGAGGTCTTTTTCCGGGGATACCTGTACGACGCCTTCGAGGAGAACGGCTGGGAGCCGGTCATCCCCTCCTCCCTCCTGTTCGCGGCGGGGCACCTCGTCACCCACGCGTCGGCATACCGCGCGCTCACCTTCTTCCCCGCCCTCCTGTTCGGGTGGTCCCGGAAGAAGTCGGGCAATCTCTACGTCCCCGTGCTTCTCCACCTCCTGTTCAACCTGTTTCCCTACCTCCCGGGGGGGTAAGAAATGAGCGGCCTCCGCGTGGCGTCCGGCCACCTCTTCTTCTTCTTCGCCTACGACGTCGGCTTCGACATCTCCCTTCCGCAGGCCTCCCGGCTTTCCGAGGCGTCGGAATCCCCGGGGCTTGCGGGGCTGCGGCCCGTGCCGCAGCACCTGCAGTACCGGCCCAAGCCGCTCCTGCTCCCCTCCGGCGCGGTGGAACTGCGCGTGGAGACGTCGACGGTCCGCCTGGAGGCCGCCGTGAAGATCTTCGACTTCGGGGTCCTCTCCGTCGTCCTCTGCCTCCCCGTGCGCGACATGCCGTGGGAGGAGTTTGTCCGGACCGCGCTCCTCCTCGCCGGCGAGCCGGGGATCGAGGAAGCCGCCCGCGGGATCGCCTCCCGGCTGTTCGAGCGGATCCGCCCCGCCGTGACCCGGCCGGGATTCGCGGACATCGCGGAGGATTACAGCGTGTGGCACGTCGGCGTGTTTTCCCCGGAGATGACCGGCTCGCAGGCTCTCGCGCGCCTTCCCCAGGACATCGCAAGGCTTCTGACGCTGGAGCAGGGCGTGTTCAGCGCGGAGGCGCTCCCCGACATCCTGCGCGGGCCGATCCGGTATTTCGAGAACGACCTGATCCTCTCCGAGTGGAACGCCGCCTTCGTCTACGACCGCCGGTTCCAGGACACGGTCGAGGTCCTCGAGTTCCTGAACGTGCAGATGCTCGAGCTCCGCTTCTTCGACCGGGTCCTGCACGCGGCCATCGACGAGATGGGGGACGAGCTGCACAAGCGGCGGAACCTCCTGTCCCTCCTGCACGACCCGTACGAAACCCCCCTGCGAAAGCTCTCCGAGATCAAGATGGACGTCTCGATGGTCCGGGAGAGGATCACCAACGTCCTCAAGATCGCCGGGGACGCGTACCTCGCCCGCGTGTACGACGAGGCCCGCAGGAAGGTGGGCGCGGAGCGGTGGGAAGGGACGATCCGGGACCAGCTCAAGACCCTCGAGGACATCTACACGATCCTCAACAACCGGGCGGCGGCGGCGCGGGCCGAGACGCTGGAGATGATCATCATCCTGCTGATCGCGCTCGAGATCGTGATGGGGCTGCTCCGGCGCTGACGGCGGCGCGGCTTTTCTGGTACTATTCTCGCAGACCACCAGGGAGGGGTACCCATGAAGGTGCGGACCATCGACCAGCTCGATCTCTCGGGGAAGCGCACGCTCATTCGCGTCGACTTCAACGTCCCCCTGGACAAGACCGGGAAGATCACCGACGACACCCGGATCAAGGCGGTCCTCCCCACGATCCGGCTCGCCCTGGAAAAGGGCGCAAAGACGATCCTGTGTTCCCACCTGGGACGCCCCAAGGGGAAAGCGGTCCCCGGGATGAGCCTCTCTCCCGTGGCGAGCCACCTCGCCACGATCCTCGGGAAGGAGGTCCCCTTCGTCCCCGAATGCGTCGGGGAGGCCGCAGAGAAGGCCGTGGCCGCGATGCGGCCGGGCGACGTCCTCCTGCTGGAGAACGTCCGGTTTCACCCCGGCGAGGAGAAAAACGACGAGGCGTTCGGGAAGCAGCTCGCCGCCTTGTGCGACGTGTACGTCAACGACGCGTTCGCGACCGCCCACCGGGGGCACGCGTCGAACGTCGCCGTCACCCGGTTCGTCGCAGAGAAGGCCGCGGGGCTTCTCCTGAAAAACGAGATCGCCTATTTCGAGAAGGCCCTCGTCTCCCCCGCCCGCCCGCTGGCGGCGGTGTTCGGGGGAGCGAAGATCTCCGGGAAGATCGAGGCGATCCACAACGTCATCGACAAGGTGGACAAGATCCTCATCGGCGGCGCGATGGCCAACACCTTCTTCGCCGCCCAGGGCTTCGAGGTGGGCAGCTCCCTGTACGAGGCGGAGATGATGGAAACAGCGGGCAGGGTGCTCGCGGACGCCGCCGGGCGCAAGGTCAAGCTCTACCTCCCCGTCGATGTCGTGGTCGCCAACCGGCTCGAAGCACCGTTCTCCTCGAAGGCCGTCCCCGCCCAGGAGATCCCCGCCGGGTGGACGGCGGCGGACATCGGGCCGGCCACGTCGCTTCTGTTCCGGGAGGCGCTGCAGGACGCGAAGACCATTGTCTGGAACGGTCCGCTCGGGGCGTTCGAGATCGGGGCGTTCGCCGCCGGCACCCAATCGCTCATGCGGACCCTCTCGGAGAGCAACGCGATCACCATCGTCGGCGGCGGCGACACCGACACGGCGCTGCACAAGGCGGGCCTGATCTCGCGGATGTCCTACGTTTCGACCGGCGGCGGTGCGTTCCTCGAGCTTCTGGAGGGGAAACGGCTGCCCGGCATCGTGGCGCTCGAGGAGGGGTAGGACGGGGTCAGCTCCAGCACCCCTGCTTTTTGTGCTCCTCGATCTCCTCCTCGACCATGCGGATGTGCCGGCGCTCCTCCTCGAGGAGCTTCCGGTACATCTCCCGGCCCCTCTCGTCGTTGGCCTCCTCGAGGAACCTCGTGTACAAATCGATCCCGCTCCTCTCGTGCTTCCGGGCCTCGAGCAGGTTCCTGTTGAACCGCATCAGCTCGGAGACGCCGACGTAATCCACGCCGTACTGGCCCTTCCCCTCATCGGGATCCTTCCGCCCGGTCTCCCGGAACTTTTTCCAGAACGATCGCATCGGGCACCTCTTCCGGCGAACGTGCGTTCGCCCGATTCATTGTATAATCGGGTTGGGAACCCCATCAAAGCCTTTTCCTGGGCCGCCCCGGAAGGAACGAGAGGATGACCCGCGGCTCTCCCCGATCCCGCATCCGGGAACTGAGGCGCCTGATCCGGTACCACAACGACCGCTACTATCGGGATGACGCGCCCGTGATCCCCGATGCGGAGTACGACGCCCTGTTCCGGGAGCTGGCTCGCCTCGAGGAGGCCCACCCCGAGCTCTTCGACCCGGACTCGCCCACGCAGCGGGTGGGGGCGGAGCCCGTGGAGACGTTCGGGACGGTCGTCCGGGAGCTGCCCATGCTGTCGCTCCAGAACGCCTTCGGCGAGGGGGAGTTGCGCGAGTTCGACGCCCGGATCCGCCGGCACCTGGAGAGCCGGGGATATTCCGGGGACCGCGGCCGCGTCGACCCCTTCGCGTACACCGCCGAGGTGAAAATCGACGGCCTGGCGGTGGAGCTCACCTACGAAAAGGGGGCGTTCGTCCGGGGGGCCACCCGGGGGGACGGCGTCCGGGGGGAGGACGTGACCGCGAACCTGAAGACGATCCCGGACGTCCCGCTCGCCATCCCGCGGAATTCCTCCGCCGGGCCCGTTCCCGGAGTCCTGGACGTGCGCGGCGAGATCTTCATGGACAGGAACGATTTCGCCGGCCTGAACCGCGGCAGGGAGCGCCTGGGGGAAGCAGCCTTCGCGAACCCGAGGAACGCCGCGGCCGGGTCGGTCCGCCAGCTCGACCCGCGCGTGACCGCGAGCCGGCGCCTCAGGCTCTGGGTCTACGGGATCGGGCGGATCGATCCCGGAGCCTCCGCTCCCCCGCCCTTCGGACCCCTTCCCTTCGCCACCCACAGGGACGTACTCGACCGCCTGCACGCGTGGGGATTCCCCGTGAACCGGGACGGGACAAGGGGCTTCCTCGACATCGAGGGGGTGATCGCCTTCTACCGGGAGGTGGAAGCGGGAAAGGACTCCCTTCCCTACGAGATCGACGGCATCGTGGTGAAGGTCGACGAACTGGGCGTCCAGCGGGAACTGGGGGAGGTCGCCCGCTCCCCCCGATGGGCGATCGCGGCGAAGTTCTCCCCCGACCGTGCGGAAACCACGGTGGAGGAGATCGTCGTGAGCGTCGGCCGGACGGGAACCTTGACCCCCGTGGCGATCCTGTCCCCCGTGACCGTCCGGGGAGTGAAGGTCCGGAGGGCCACGCTGCACAACCAGGACAACGTCGACGCCAAGGACATCCGCGTGGGGGACCGGGTCGTCATCCAGCGGGCGGGGGACGTGATCCCCGAGGTGGTGGAATCCCTTTCCGCGAAGAGCGGGGCGCCGGGCCGGGGAGCGCCGTTCCGGTTACCCGACCGGTGCCCGATCTGCGGCTCTGCCGTCACGCGCGTGGCGGGGGAGGCGGCCCATCGCTGCACGGGAACGGATTGCGTGGCGCGACGCAAGGAGTCGCTCCGCCACTTCGTCTCGAAGAACGCCATGGACATCGACGGGCTCGGGCCCAAGGTTCTCTCTACGCTGGTGGACGAGGGTCTGGTCGCCGAGCCGGCGGACCTGTACCGGCTGGAACGGGAACCGCTGGCCGGACTGGATCGCCTGGGGGAGAAGTCCGCCGACAACCTCGTCCGGGCGGTCGAGCGAAGCCGCACCCCCACGCTGGGCCGTTTCCTCTTCGCTCTGGGGATCCCCCACGTGGGGGAGCACCTGTCCGGGGTGCTCGCCCGGAGATTCGGGACGATCGAGGCGATCCGGACGGCGGCCCCGGAGGAGCTCTCCGCCGTCCACGAGGTGGGACCCGAGGTGGCGCGGAGCATCCGGGACTATTTCGAGTCCGCGGAAGGAAGGCGGACCGTGGACCACCTCCTGGAGAACAGAACGCTTACGATCCGCCCGGAGCCGGCGGCCGAAGGGGTCTTCGCCGGAAAGACATTCCTCTTCACGGGAACCCTCGGGCTCCCGAGGGCGAAGGCGAAGGAGATCGTGCGCAGGGGCGGGGGAACCGTCGCGACGGCGATCAGCCGGAGAGTGGACTACCTCGTGGCGGGGGAGAACCCCGGCTCCAAGATCGCGAAGGCGAAGGAGATGGGGATCCGCGTGATCAGCGAACGGGAATTTCTCGAGGGAGATTTCGGAGGAGGAGCATGAAGGATGTCCGGGAGGCCCACGTGGTGGTGACCGGACGCGTCCAGGGGGTCTTCTTCCGCGCATCGACGCGCGAGGCGGCGACCCGGTGCGGGGTCCGCGGCTTCGTCCGAAACCTCCCGGGACGTCAGGTCGAGGCGGTCCTCCAGGGGGAGCAGGCGGCTGTGGAGAAGGTCATCGCCTTCCTGCGCGAGGGTCCGCCGGGCGCGATCGTAACCGACGTCGCCGTCACGTGGCGCGACGCCGTCGAACGGCACGAGGGGTTCCATGTCCGGTACTGACCTCCACCCGGCCGCCCACTGGCGGAACGAGGACGGCGCCGTGCGATGCGGGCTGTGCCCCCACCGCTGCCTCATCGCCGAGGGAAAGCAGGGGGTCTGCGGCGTCCGGGAGAACCGCGGAGGCGATCTCATCGCCCTCACCTACGGAAAAGTGGCGGCCCTCCAGGTCGACCCGGTCGAGAAGAAGCCGCTCTTCCATTTCCATCCGGGGAAGCCGATCCTCTCGATCGGGTCGGTGGGGTGCAACTTCCGGTGCGGCTTCTGCCAGAACTATCACCTGGTCGAAAAGCGCGCCCCCCTGTTCCCCGTGACCATCCCCGATCTCGTGCGGGCCGCCCGGCGGGAGGGGGCCATCGGGATCTCCTACACCTACAACGAGCCGCTGATCTGGTTCGAATTCGTCGCCGACTGCGCCCGGGAGTTCCGGAAGGCCGGATTGGCCAACGTCCTCGTCACCAACGGCTTCGTCTCCCCGGAGCCGCTCGCCGATCTCCTTCCCCTGGTGGACGCGATGAACATCGACCTGAAATCGATGGACCCGGAGTTCTACCGGAAGATCTGCGGGGGAACGCTCGGCCCCGTGCTCGACACGATCCGGCGGAGCGCGGCCGCCACCCACGTGGAGGTCACCACCCTCCTCGTCACCGGGGAGAACGACTCGGACGAGTCGATCCGCGCGGTCGTGGACTTCGTCGCCGGGGTCGACCCGGACATTCCCCTCCACCTGTCCCGGTACATGCCCATGCACCGGTTCACCGCTCCCCCGACGCCGCCTCTCCGGCTCGCCGCCGCTTTCCGGATCGCCCGGGAGAGGCTGCCGTATGTCTATGTGGGCAACTACCCCCTCGAGGGGGGCGGGGACACCGTCTGTCCTGCATGCCGCGCGGTCGTCGTCCGGAGGCACGGGTACCTCACCGACCTCTCCGGCCTCTCCGGGAACCGTTGCGCTTCCTGCGCCGCATCCCTCCGTTTCGTGGTATAAAAGACACGATGAAACCCGTCCCTCCACCGCGCCGGGGGAGGGTGAGGGGGGCCGCATTCACCTTGCTTCTCCTGCTCCTCTCCCTCATGGCGGCACCATCGCTTCCGGTTCACGCAGACAACGTCGGGGGAGGGGCAACCGCCTACAAGGAGCGGGCCGCCGCCGAGAAGGACACTCGGTCCCGGTTCCGGCGGCTCGAGGTGGCGTCCCTCGTGCTCATCCTCGTCGCGGGCGGGGGAGCGATCATCTGGGCGATCCGGAGAAAGTAGCCGTTGAGAATCCCGTTGCACAAAAGAATCCTGATCATCGACGACGAACTGCAGATTCTCACCTTTCTCGACGATCTCTTCCGGACGGAGGGGTGGGAGGTGCATACCGCCGACTCCGGGCCCTCCGGGATCGACAGGCTCGAGCAGAACCGGTTCGACATCGTCCTCACCGACCTCAAGATGCCCGGGTTCGACGGAATCGAGGTGCTCCGCACGGTCAAGAAGCTCCAGACGGACACCGAGGTCATCATGATGACGGGGTACGGGACGGTGGACACCGCCATCGAGGCGATGCGGGCGGGCGCGTTCCATTACCTCGCGAAGCCCTTCAAGGCGGAGGAGGTTCTCCACCTCGTCGACAAGGCGCACGTCCAGCGGCAGCTGAAGCGGGAAAACCTCTATCTCAAGGCCGAATCCCGCAGCGGGCACCTGCTGCACTCCGTCGTGGGGACGAGCGCGCCCGTCCAGGAGGTCCTCGCCGCGCTGCAGCGGCTCTCCGACACGGAAACCCCCGTGCTGTTGGTCGGGGAGCGGGGCACGGGACGATCCTTCTTCGGGCGGATCCTCCACTTCCACAGCTCGCGGTCCTCGGCGCTGTTCGTCCCCGTGCACTGCGCGGGGGCCAGCGAGGAGACCCTGGAGGGGAACCTGTTCGGGCACGCGGCGGGGGCCTACCCCGGGGCGGTGCTCGCCCGGCCGGGGAAGATCGCGATGACGAACCACGGAACCGTGTTCCTTTCCGAAATCGGGGAGGCGGGCCCCCGGGTGCTCGAGCGGGTCGCCACCCTCCTCACCGAGAAGACGATCACGCCCGTCGGGGCAACCGAGGAGGTCGAGCTCGACATCCGGGTGGTCGCCTCCACCGCGACGGACCCCGATACCCTCGTCGCAAAGGGGAACATGCCGGGGGCGCTTCGCGACCTCTTCGCTCCGGGAACGATCCGCGTTCCTCCGCTCCGGGAGCGGGCGGAGGACATTCCCCTGCTCCTGAACCACTTCCTCTTCGAGAGGAACCGGACCCGGAAAAAGCCGCTCCGGGGCTTCAGCCAGACGGCCATGGCCGCCCTCGCGGCCTATCCCTGGCCCGGGAACGTGCGGGAACTCGAGGAGTTCGTGAGGTCGATCTCCAAAAGGAAGAAACAGGGAACGGTCGTGGACGCCGCGGACCTGCCCACCGAGATCCTGTACGGCAGACGGGGGAGGAAGGCGGCCGATCGGGAGCCGCCCACCCCGGCGGGACCCGCCATGAGCAACGATTTCCAGGACCTCGAAACGCCGATGGTCCTGCAGGCCCTTGCGCTGGCCAACGGGGACAGGGAGAGGGCCGCGGAGCTCCTTCACATCGACGTTTCCACCCTGGAAGACCTCATCCAGCGCAACAAGATCGTGCCATGAGGCGGCGGCTCGAGACGGTCCGTCCCTGACGGGGGATCGCGCCCATGAAGGCCTCCTTTTTCCGCGCGCACGGAGGGCTCGACAAGATCCAGCACGGCGACCTCCCCGACCCCGTCCCGGGGGCGGGCGAGGTCCGGGTCCGGATCCGCGCGGGCGCGCTCAATCACCTCGACCTCTTCGTCCGGAACGGGATCCCGGGACTGACGCTTGCGTTGCCGCACGTGATGGGGGCGGACGGCGCGGGGGTCGTCGACCTCGTCGGCCCGGGGGTCACGCGGGTGGCGCCGGGCGACGAGGTGGTCCTGAACCCGGGCATAAACTGCGGGTCGTGCGAGTTCTGCCTCCGCGGGGAGCACTCCCTTTGCCGTTCATTCCACCTCCTAGGCGAGCACGTCTGGGGGACCTTCGCCGGATACGTCGTTGCCCCCGAGATCAACGCATACCCGAGGCCGCAGGGCCTCACCTGGGAGGAGTCCGCGGCGTTTCCCCTGACCTTCCTCACCGCATGGCGGATGCTCGTCACCAAGGCGAAGGCCAGGCCGGGCGAGTCGATTCTCATCCTCGGGATCGGGGGAGGCGTGTCCCTTGCGGCGTTCCAGATCGCGAAGCTGCTCGGGCTCACCGTCGGGGTCACGTCGGGGAGCGCCGACAAGCTCCTTCGCGCGAAGGAGATGGGGGCGGAGTTCGTCATCGACCACGGGGCGGCCGACTTCTCCCGCGAGACCCGGAAGATCACGGGGAAACGGGGCGTCGACATCGTGCTCGACTCCGTGGGGAAGGCGACCTGGAAGCGGTCGATCGCCTCCCTCGCCCGGGGCGGCAGGCTGCTCACGTGCGGGGCGACGACGGGGCCGGATCCCGAGGAGGACCTCGCCCGGATCTTCTGGAACCAGCTGACGGTCATGGGCTCCACGATGGGGACGCACGCCGAGTTTTCCGATCTGCTCCGGATGTTCGAGGGAGGGGGGATCCGTCCGGTGGTCGATTCCGTCTTCCCCCTGTCCGAGACCCGGGAAGCCCAGCGCCGGATGGAGGAGAAGAAGCAGTTCGGGAAGATCGTCATCCGGGCCGATTGACCGCCTCGGAGAGCGCTGATAGGCTAGGGCGCAGCAAACATCCTGCCAGGAGGTCCCCCGATGATCACGTTCGAGTACCGGTTCGACGTTCTCCCCGGGAAGGGGAAGGAGTACCAGAAATACCTGGCCCGCGCCGGGAAAGACATCTGGCTCCGGTTCCCCGGCGTCCGGTCGGTCAGGATCTACCAGAGCATGCTGGGCGGTTCCTCCCCGCAGCGCGTGGTCCAGGTGGATCTCGACAACCTCGCGGCCCTGGAAAAAATCCTCGCCAGCCCGGAATTCAAGAAGGCGAAAGAGACGTTCCACGGGCTGGTGACGAACGTTACCGACTCGCTGCTGACCCTGGCGAGCGAACAGAAGAGATAGGCGCTTTCCGCGCGGCGCGTCCCCGATGCATGGGCGGCCCGTGGGCCGCCCGTGCCTATTTCTGCCGCTGCCTCAGGAT
>DOTC01000009.1 GCA_003513855.1 Deltaproteobacteria bacterium
TACCCCCAGGGGCGCTCTCCCCGTTCCCCGGCCCAGGTCCAGGTCCTCTTGGGTTCGTCGGGATTCATTGGCGGACTGGTGCGAGGGATTCGCCGGGCGTGACGGAACCTCCTTCACCCCGGATCAACTCCCCAGCATCTCCCTGATTTTCTCCAGGTCTTTCTTCACCTTCTGGAGGACCGCTCTTTGCTTCCTCTCCTGCAGATTCAAATCGAGCTGTTGGCTCTTTTCCTTCATCCGTCCCTTTAACTTCTTCTGTGCCCCCTCGATCGTGAATCTTTCGTCGTAGAGGAGTTTCTTGATTTCGAGCAGTGTCTCTACTTCATGCTTTTTGTAGACACGGTGCTTGGAGCTGTTCTTCGCGGGATTCAACTCGAACTCGGACTCCCAGAACCGCACAACGTAAGGCTTCACACCGAGAAGAGAGCTTACCTCTCCGATTTTGAAATAGAACTTGTCCGGGATATCGGGAAATGCCACTCCTGCCCCCGGAGACCCCCTACGGGTTGTCTTCGTTGATGTACGCCTTCAGAATCTGGCTGGGCCGGAAGGTCAGCACGCGGCGCGCCGTGATCTGGATGTCGTCTCCGGTCTGGGGATTTCTCCCCTTCCGAGGACGCTTGTCGCGCAAGATGAAGTTCCCGAATCCGGAAATCTTGATCTTTTCCCCGTCCTTCAGGATATCCTTCATCGTATCGAAGATCGTCTCCACGATATCCTGCGACTCTTTCTTCGAAAGGCCGCCTACTTTCTCGTAAACAATCTCCACCAGGTCAGCCTTCGTCATCGCGTCCCCCTTTTTGGTAGGAATTACGACGTGCGAATTGTTCCCCCGAACCGATTCTCCAATAGATTTACTATCTTGGTATGTATACTATGGACTTCGGCTTCCGTCAAGGTTCTGTCTTCGGCCTGGATTCTGATTCGGAACGCAACGCTTTTTCTGCCGACCCCGATCTTCTCCCCCGTGAACACGTCGAACACCTCCGCCTGGCGGATCTCGGGAGATAGCTCACGCACCATGGAGAGAATATCCCCTACCGGCACGCTCACGGGAAAGATGCAGGCNNGACAAGAGATCCCTGCGGACGGCACCCACCCACCCGATCACGTCTCCATCTTTCACGATTTCCGATGATTTTCCGGGTTCGAGGAAGGGACAGGAAACCGCGGGCACAAAGTGGAACGGTTCGCACATCACCAGACGCAGAATCGATTCGGCGACCCCCTTTGCATCGTAGAAGTCCACCGGGTTTTTTCCTTCGCTCCATCTGCCTGGCATCCTGCGGCCGTACATGACGAATGCGATCCGGGGTTCCTCGAAATGACCTTCGGCGAACGATTTTCCGAATGCCTTTCCCACCTCGAACATCCGGATGTCGTCGACGAATCGACGGATGCTCGCTTCCACGTTGTGCAGGAGACCCATGAGCAGATGGGGCCGCATCATCGTGGTTTCTTCGGAAATCGGATTGGAAAGCCTCATCGCGTCAGAGGGGTCGAACCCCAGCAGGGAAGCGTGCCGTTCCCACTCCCTTCCGGAGACGAAGGAGAAGTTGATCGCCTGAAAAAACCCTTCCGTCCGCAGGAACTCGGATGCCCTCTCCACTTCCGCGGCGAACAGGTCGTCCGGGGAGAATTCGGGCGCCCCGGATTCGGGGTAGGTGGTCGGTATCGTGTCGTACCCGGAAAGCCGGGCGATCTCCTCGATGAGGTCGATCTCCCGCTCGACGTCGAACCGGTGGGGGGGGACCGTGACTTCCCAATCCCCGTCTCCCCTTTCCCTTACGGGAAAACCGAGACGGGAAAAGATCTTCGCGCATTCCCGGTCGGAATAGGCGCGCCCGACGATCCGTTCCGCCCTTGCGGGACGGAACGGCACCGCCTTCCGGTACTCCCTGTCTCCCCCGACGTCGATCGACCCCGCCGATATCGTCATCTCCGTGAACCGTGACAGGAGTGCGACGGCCCGATCGGCTGCGTACATCGTTCCGGACGGGTCCACACCCCGCTCGAACCGGTAGGAGGACTCGGTGGACAGCCCAAGACGCCTTCCGGTGGTCCGAATGGAGGCAGGCGCGAAATGCGCGCTTTCGAACAGAATCCTCCTCGTCGACAGAAGCACCTCGGTGTTTTCCCCTCCCATCACTCCGGCCACCGCCACCGGGTTTTCCGCGTCCCAGATGAGCAGCATGCCGGGCTGGATCTCCCGGGGCGTTCCGTCCAGCGTGGTGAACGTGCGAGGGATCCCCGACGTTCGAACGTCGATGCGGTTTCCCGCGAGGCGGTCGAGGTCGAATGCGTGCATCGGCTGGCCGAGCTCGAGGAGCAGGTAATTGGTGATGTCCACGATGTTGTTGATCGGACGAACGCCGCACAGAGCAAGACGGCGCTGGATCTGTGGAGGGGAGGGGGCGATTGCCACATCCGTGATGACGCGCGCGGAATAGCGCGGGCACAGATCATTGTCCGTCACGGCCACGGAGGCGATCTCCCCGATGGGCGGTCCGGACTCCGCAAAGGGGGCGTCCGGGAGGACGACTTTTTCCCCCGTGATCGCGGCCACCTCGCGTGCCACCCCGAGCACGCTCAGGCAATCCCCGCGGTTGGGGGTGATCTCGACGGAGAGAAGCCAATCGGCCATCCCGATCGAAGGGGCGAGCGGGAGACCCGCCTGTGCGTCGGCCGGGAGGATCATGATCCCGGGGGACTCCTCCGCCAGCCCGAGTTCCTGCTCCGAGCAGAGCATCCCTTCCGAAACCTGTCCGCGGATTTTCGCCTTCCCGATCTGCACGCCGGTGGGGAGCTTCGCGCCGACCCGTGCGAGGGCCACCGCGTCCCCCGCTTTCATGTTCCTCGCCCCGCAGACGATCCGGTATTCCACCGTTCCATCCGTTACACGGCAAATGGAAAGCTTGTCCGCGCCCGGATGGGGCCCCATGTCGAGGATCCTGGCCACCACCACGTCTTCCAACCCTTCACCGAGGTATCGGCAGGAGGAGACTTCCACGCCCGCCATCGTGAGAGCGTCCTGGATCTCCCGGGGGGAACGACGCGTATCCACGAACTCTTTGAGCCAGGAATAGAGTATTTTCACGGTTGCTCTCTCACCCCGGTCGACGACAGCCTTCAGAACTGTGAAAGGAAACGGGGGTCGTTCTCGAAAAACAGGCGAATGTCGCTGATCCCGTGACGCAGCATGGCAATGCGCTCCACGCCCATTCCGAAGGCGAAGCCCGTGAACTCCTCCGGGTCGTAGCCGACGAAGCCGTATACGGCCGGGTCGATCATCCCGCAGCCGAGGATTTCGAGCCATCCGGAATCCTTGCATACGCGGCATCCGGAGCCGTCGCATATGACGCAGCGGATATCGACTTCCGCCGACGGTTCGGTAAACGGGAAGAAGCTCGGGCGGAACCGGAGGGGCTTGCCTTCTCCGAACATCATCCCGCAGAACTCGTTCAGCAGACCTTTCAGGTCGCCCATCGTGATGCTCCGGTCGACGGCGAATCCCTCGACCTGGTGGAACATCGGGGAGTGCGTCACGTCGGAATCGCACCGGTACACGGCACCCGGGGCGATCACGCGGAGGGGCGGCCGCATCGCCTCCATCGCCCGGATCTGGATCGGGGACGTGTGCGTCCGCAGGACCAGGTCTCCTCCCGGCCAATCGATGTAGAACGTGTCCTGCATGTCCCTCGCCGGGTGGTCTTTCGGAATGTTGAGCGCCTCGAAATTGTAGTAGTCCTTCTCGATCTCCGGTCCCCCGTGAATCGAGAACCCGAGGCGCTGGAAAATGGCGATGATCTCCGCCATGGTCCGGGAGACGGGATGGCGGTGCCCAAGGGGAGGGGCACGGCCAGGGAGGGTCACATCGATCCGTTCAAGGCCTTCGCGCGCCCTTCTCTCCCCCTCCCGGATCTCCTCGAGCTTCCGGGCGAACGCCGTCTCGAGGCTCGCCCTCGCCTCGTTTGCCGAGGCGCCGACCCGCTTGCGCTCCTCCATGGCCAGGGAAGCGACACCCTTCAGGAATTCGGATATGGCCCCCTTCTTGCCGAAGTAACGGCCCTTGGCGTCGAGGAGGTCGCTTTCCGTCTTCGCGGAGGAGATCGCCCGCAGTCCTTCTTCGGTAAGGAGAGCGATCCTCTCGGTCGTGTCCTGCAAGAACGTCCGCCTTCCCTATCCGAGCGCGGCCTTGGCGGAATCGGCAAGGGAGCGGAATCCTTCCGCATCGTTGACGGCGATATCCGCGAGGACCTTCCGGTCGATTTCGACNNGTCCGCCGGTCCCGGTAGGCGTACTGCAGGGCGCGCGCGACAGCCTCCTTGGCGGACCGGAGCAGCCGTCCGTGACCTCCGCGGAAACCCTTCGCCGCCTTGAGTACCTTCCGGCGTTTCTTGTGTGAATGGACCGCTCTTTTTACGCGTGGCATGGCGTCATACCCCTTCTTCCCGCAGCTACAGGTACGGCAGCAGGCGACGGATCGATTTTTCGTTGGTCGAATGCACCAGCGGGGACTTCTTGAGTTTCCGTTTCCGCTTTCTCGTCTTGCCGGTGAGGATGTGGCTCTTTCCCGCCTTTGCCCGGCGGATCCCCCCTCCTCCCGTTGCGGAGAAGCGCTTCTTCGCACCCCGGTTGCTCTTCATTTTCGGCATTACCGTTCCTCCTGTGTTTCCGGCAGGGACTCCCGTTTCCTGTCGGCCGGCGAAGATGCCTGCCCATCGGATCGTTCCCGCCTCCCGGGCTTCTCGGGTTTCACGGCTTTTCTCTTCTGCGCGGTCGGGGCGACGATCGTCATCATCGTCCTCCCCTCCATCTTCGGAGCGCTCTCGACCTTGGAGAGGTCGGCGACCTCCGACACGATATGCTTCAGCATCTCGAATCCGCTCTGCGAGGCGTAGGACATCTCCCGACCCCGGAATCGAACCGTCACCTTCACCTTGTCCCCGTCCTCGAGAAACTTCCGGATATG
Organism: Deltaproteobacteria bacterium; assembly: GCA_003513855.1. GTDB lineage: Bacteria > Desulfobacterota > Deferrimicrobia > Deferrimicrobiales > Deferrimicrobiaceae > CSP1-8. Next base: position 4,973 of record DOTC01000009.1, read on the forward strand.
CCGGATCTTCACGTTCAGGTCATGGGCGTCGGTCTTGGGCCGGACCTTGATCTCCTTGACCTGGATGACGGTCTGCTTCTTCCGGGCCTCCTGTTCCCTTTTGCTCTGCATGTACTTGAACTTGCCGTAGTCCAT
>DOTC01000206.1 GCA_003513855.1 Deltaproteobacteria bacterium
TCCGTCTCTGGAACGAGATCTGGAGCAACACGATCGTCATGGCCCAGTTCTTCGGACCGCGGGAGAGCCAGGGGTACTACGTCGCCTCCTGGGCGATCACCGCCCTCGTGCTGGCGTACATTCTCAAAGGCGGCTTCCGGAGCAGCATCGTCACCGATGCGGTCCAGATGATCATGGCGGCCGTCATCCTCTTCCTGATCCTCGGGTACATCTTCCCGGCGGGAAATCCGGGGGCGATGGTCCGGAGCGGCTCCTGGACCCTCTCGGGGGGGGTCGACCTGATCCTCGTGGCCCTCCTCCAGATCTTCTCCTACCCCTTCCACGACCCCGTGATGACCGACCGGGCCTTCCTCACGGAGCCCCGGACGATGCTGAAGTCGTTCGCCCTGGCGGGCGTTCTCGGGGTGCTGTTCATCCTCCTGTTCAGCTTCGTCGGGATCCACAACCGGGTCGAGGGGATCGGGGGGAACTCCACCTTCCAGACGGCGGCGGCCTTCGGCCTCCCGCTTCTTTTCCTCATGAACGTGATGATGCTGACCAGCGGNNTCCTCGGGATCCTGGGGAACCTGATGCTCTACGCGAAGCCCGCCATCCTCTCCGCCACGACGGTGAGCGGCACGATGGTCATCGGGCTGACCCCGGTGTTCCTGCTCTCCGGGTGGCGCAAGGCGGGGGCGGCCTCCTATCACGCCAGCGTTCTGCTGGGGCTGTTCTTCGGATTGGGCCTGAGCCTGAAGTGGTTCCAGGGAAGCATCGGAGCCGGGAAATACGGGAATCTTCTCTGGGTGAACCTCGTCGGCATCACCCTGTGTTTCAGCGTCTATCTGGTGGGGGCCTGGCTTCGTCCGGCCCCGGCGGAGGAGAAGGCGTGACGGCCCCGGAATGCCCGTTTTTAGGGCTTGACAGCCTCTGGATCCAGGTCGCGGGCCTTTCCTGCAACCTCCGGTGCGCCCACTGCTTCAACTCGTCAGGCCCCGGCAACCGGGAGATGCGGTCCCTTTCGCGGGAGGAGGTGAAGAACCTCCTCGACGAGGCGGGAGAGGCCGGGGTGCGGGACGTCGTCTTCACCGGCGGGGAGCCGCTCCTCCATTCCGAAATGGCGGAGATCGCGGAAGACACTCTTTCCCGGTTCCCGGCGACGATCCTGACCAACGGGACCCTGCTGACCGACCGTCTCGTCGGCCGGCTCGCGTCCGCGGCGCGCGGTTCCCGGTACTCCTTCGAGTTCCGGATCTCCCTGGACGCGCCCTCCGAAGAGGAAAACGACCGGATCCGGGGGAAGGGGAGTTTCCAAAGGGCCCTGGAGGGAGCCGTCCGGCTGGACAAGGCGGGCTTCCTCCCCATCGTGACCGTCGTCCGCTTCCGGGAGGATGACGATCCGGAGACCCTCGGGGTGTTCGAGAGGCTCCTGCGCGAGCGTGGGATCCGGAAGCCCCGGGTAAAGTTCCTTCCCGTCTTCCGCCTCGGCCGGGAGGAAGGACGGTCCGGCGGATACGGGGAGGACGAGCGGGTCACACCCGAAATGCTGGAGATCCTGGACCCGGACCTGTTCCTGTGTTCCTCGGCAAGGATCGCCACATCGCGGGGCGTCTTCGTCTGCCCGGTCCTCGTGAACGAGCCGGCAGGCCGCATGGGGGACACCCTTGCGGAATCGTATCGGGCCTNNAGTGAGGATGGGCATCCGCCCCCGGGATCCCCTGGGCAGGTCCTTTTCGGAGCCGCGGTCAGTTTCGGGCCGGGTGGCCCTCTTCGGCGGGATCTACAACAACTACCTCGCTCTGACCGCCCTTCTCGAGGATGCCCCTGCCCGGGCAGGGGAGATCTTCTGTCTCGGGGACGTGGGCGCCTTCGGTCCGCATCCCGACCGGTCCGTCGGGATCCTCCGGGAATCGGGCATCCCGATCGTCCAGGGGAACTACGACCGGTCCGTCGGGCTCAGGCGTGGGGACTGCGCCTGCGGCTACACCGACCCTCGGGACAACCATTTCGCCGCCCTTTCGTACGCGTACACGTTCCGGAAGACCTCGGAGCGGAACAAGGATTTTCTCGCGTCTCTCCCGGAGGAGATCCGTCTCCGCGGCCCGGGAGGAGAGCGGATCCTTCTGTGCCACGGATCGCCCAGGCGGCAGAACGAGTTTTTGTGGGAATCGCTGTCGCCCGACCCTTTCCTAACCCGCCTCCTCGAGGAAGCGNNCGGCTCGTCGTCAACGTCGGGGCGATCGGAAGACCGGCCAACGACGGACAGACCGATGTCTGGTATGCCGTCCTGGATCTGTCGGGGGAGAAGCCCGACGCGGCCTTCCTCCCTCTTGCGTACGATCACGATCGGCTCGCCAGCGAGATGCGGGCCGAGGGGATCGTCGAGCCGTTCGCGGAGACGGTCGAAACGGGGTGGTGGACGACCTGCCTGGAGATCCTGCCGTCGAAGGAAAGGGCCATCGGAAAATATTGACCGGGTCCTCTCCGGCGCGCGCATTCCGCCGCCTCACTCCCCCTTCAGCCTCTTGATGATCTTCGGGATGAAGAAGGAAAAGACGAAGAGGGCCACGGAAAAGAGGACCTTGAAGGAGAGGAGATCTCCCCAGTTCCCGCTCGCCCACACGTCCCGTACCGTCCCGACGAAAAAGGTGAAGATGAAGGTCCCTACGATGATCCCCAGGCCCGTGCCGAACAGGTAGTCCCGGAAGCGCACCCGGGTGAGGCCCATGCCGAAGTTCATGGGGGTGAAGGGGAAGTAGATGAGCCGCAGGTAGAGAACCGTGGCGAACCCGTTGCGCTCGATCGCTTCGTCGTACTTTTTGAGCCTGTCCCCGATGAGGGAGGCGGCGAACTCCCTTCCCAGCGTGCGGCCGATCCAGAAAGCCGCGCTCGCGCCGATCATGGCCCCCACCCACACGTAGAGGAACCCCCAGTAGGCGCCGAAGATGGCGGCGCCGAGCGTGGTCAGGAGCGTTCCGGGCACGAAGAGGCAGATCCCGGCGATGTATACGAGGATGAAAAGAAGAGGGGCCCAGTATCCCGCGGATTCCAGAACCTGTCCCAGCGCCTCTCGTGTGAGATAGTCCTTCACCGGGGTGAAGCGGACGGTGACGACGGCCGCGACGATGAAGAGGAGCAGGGCGATCGCCTTGATCAGCGGCCCCNNCATATCCCATGGGAAAAGCAGGAAGGAAAGGCATATGCGGGAATCCCGGAGAATACTCTCCAAAGAAATGAAGAAAATGCTCGATTCCTTTTTGGGGAAAAAACGGTCCATGGGTTGAATCCTGTCGATATTACGAGGTCTATTGTGCAATTGCCGGATCGGCATGGCTGATGCACGTCTTCTTGGACAGAAAGAAATCCGTATGCAGGGAGGGTAATAAAATGAATACGAAGTTGCTTTCCGTTGTTGCAGTGCTGGCATTCGCGGCGCTGGTCGCGGGTGTCGCCTACGCGCACGTGGATCAAAACGGGTGGTGTAACGGAAATTCGGGGTCGAAAGAGATGATGG
>DOTC01000203.1 GCA_003513855.1 Deltaproteobacteria bacterium
TCCGACGCGCCGTGTCCTATTATATGGCACCCGATGACTTCTCCGTACCGTTCCTCGGCCACCATCTTCACGAACCCCTCCGTGTGCCCCGACGCCACCGCCCGCCCCAGGGCCGTGAAGGGGAACTTCGCCACCCGGACCGGAATCCCCCTCTTCTTCGCCTCCTCCTCCGAGAGGCCCAGCGTCGCCACCTCGGGCTGGCAGAAGATGCAGGCCGGGATCTTGTCGCGATCCGGCCGACGGGTCTCGTGCCCCGCGATGATCTCCGCCGCGGCCACTCCCTCCGCGGAGGCCTCGTGGGCCAGGAGCATCCCCCCGATGATGTCCCCGATTGCATAGACGGACGGGCACGCCGTCCGGAAGGAGTCGTCCACCTCGATATACCCTTTCACCAGCTTCACGCCGCACGCTTCGAGGCCGAGCCCCTCCGTCAGCGGCTTTCTCCCCACGGCGACCAGGAACGTTTCCGCGGCGATCCTCTCCTCCTTGCCTCCCTCCGTCACGGTCATCGCTCCCGCCGCCTTGTCCAGCCCCTTCGCCGGGGCGGAGGTGAGCACCCGGATTCCCTGTTTCCGAAACGACTTCTCCAGCTCCTTCGCCACCTCCCGGTCCGTGCGGGGGAGGAGCTGGTCCTCCATCTCGACGACCGTCACCTCGGCGCCGAACGTCCGGTAGATGTAGGCGAACTCGACCCCCACCGCGCCTCCGCCGAGAACGACGACCGAGCCCGGCATCTCCTCCTGCGCCAGCGCGTCGTCGCTCGTGAGGACCGTCTTCCCGTCCGGCTCGATGCCGGGGAGCCCACGCACCGCCGTCCCCACGGCGACCAGGATCTTTTCCGCTCCGATCTCCTCGTCGCCCGCCCTGACCGTCGTGGGAGAGGTGACCACGGCGTTTGCCGCGAGCAGCTCGATCTTGTTCTTCCGGAAGAGGAAGCCGACTCCCTTGGACATCCGCTCGGCGACCTTTCGGCTCCGCCGGATGACCTCCCGGTAGTCGACCGAGAGCCCCTCGACGACGATCCCGTACGACGCGGCGTTCTTCATCTGCTGGTAAAGGTCGGCGCTTTTTAGAATCGCCTTGGAAGGGATGCACCCCCAGTTCACACAGACGCCTCCCGGTCTGTCCCTCTCCACAACCGCCACGCGCAGGCCGAGCTGCGCCGCCCGTATCGCGGCCACGTAGCCTCCCGGACCCGCTCCGATTACCACAAGGTCGAACGTTCTCATCGGCATCCCTCACGAAAGCGAAATCGACTCGATCTGCAGGATCACGTCGTTCATGAACCGGGTGGCCGTCCCCCCGTCGTTCAGCCGGTGATCGAACGAGAGGCTCAGGTACATCATGTCACGGGGAACGATATTTTCCTCCCGGACGACCGGCCGCCGTACGATCTTGTGAATGCCCAGGATCGCCGCCTCGGGGACGTTGATTACGGGATAGCTGAACAACCCCCCGATCGACCCGATACTCGTTACCGTGAAGGTGCTCCCGGAAAGGTCGGACAGGGGGAGCGTCCCGTTGCGTGCCCCCTGCGAAAGCCGCTCGATCTCCCGGGCGAGCTCCACGATCGTTTTTTCCCCCGCGTCGCGGATGACCGGCACGACGAGTCCGTCCTCCATGTCCACGGCCACGCCGATGTCGTACCGCTTCTTCCTCACGATCTCGCCGCGGGCCTCGTCGAGAGACGCATTCATCGCCGGATGGGTGCGCAGCGCCGTGACGACCGCCTGGACGATGAACGGCAGGATCGTGATCTTCACCCCTTCCCCCGCCCCGATTTCCCGCAAGGACTCCCGCATCGCAAGGAGGTTCGAGGCGTCCGCCTCGTCGACCAGAAGCGCGTGGGGAATCGTCGACTTGGAAAGGACCATTTTCTTTGCGGCCATTCGCCGCTTTCCCCGGAAGGGGATGCGCTCCTCCGCAGCCGTGGTCGAGGAAGAGGCGGCCGGGGCGGCGGCCCGGCGGACATCCTCCTCGGTCACGCGCCCTTGCGGGCCCGTCCCGGAAACGGTCGAAATGTCCACTCCGAAATCCTTTGCCAGCTTGCGGACGGCAGGGGTGGCAAGGACACCCCCTTCGCGAGGGCGGGGTGCTGCAACTTCCGGCGGCGCGATGTCCGGGGGCTTCGGCTTCCCCCCCGCTTCCCCTTCTGCGTGCAAGGGTTCCTTCCCGGCCACCTTCATGACGGCGAGGACCGCCCCGACCGGGACGACCTGTCCCGACTGCGCCACGATCTTCGCCAAGATACCGGTCACGGGGGAGGGCATCTCCATCGCCGCCTTGTCGGTCAGAATCTCGACCAGGAGGTCATCTTCCTTTATCGGCGCTCCCTCGGCCACCAGCCAGCGGACGATTTCGCCCTCCGCCACCCCCTCGCCGATGTCGGGAAGCCGAAGCTCGAACTCCACCCGGAAAACTCCCTCCTACGGTTTTCTCCCCACCATCCTGATGCTGGTCATCTCCTCGACGGCGAACCGGAGCGCCACGGGGACGCTGCTGATCGTCTCGCCCGTGTATTTGTCGATGACCGTCATCGTCTCCTTTTCCTCGATCCGTCTCCCGTCAACCAGCAACCGGCGCGCATTCGCGATCGTCATGGTCTTCCCTCTTCTTTTTCCTTTCGTATATCGATTCCCCGGGCGCCTGCGCCCCCCCCCATTCAGAAGTTGACCGCTCCGCGTACGGCATCGAGCGTGCGGCGTACGTCGGGGAGGTAGATTTTTTCCAGCGCATAGGGGAAGGGGGTATCGAACCCCGTGACGCGGGCGACGGGCGCCTTGAGGTGAAGGAACGACCTCTCCTGGACAAGCGTCGCCAGTTCGGCCCCGAACCCGCAGGTCCGGGGCGCTTCGTGGAGAACCACCGCCCTCCCGGTCTTTTGCACGGACCGGTCGACCGCCTCCACGTCGAGCGGCCAGAGGGTACGAAGGTCGGTGATCTCGACGCTCACCCCCTCCTTTTCCGCCTCCGCTGCGGCTCCCTCCGCCACCGGAACCATCGCCCCGTAGCTGATGACGGAGACATCCGTCCCCTCCCGGACGGTGTGCGCCTTCCCCAGGGGAACATCGTACTCTCCTTCGGGAACCTCGCCTTTCGCGGTCCGGTACAGCGCCTTGGGCTCAAGAAAGATCACCGGGTCCGGGCTTCGCATCGCGGAGACGAGAAGCCCTTTTCCGTCCGCGGGGGTGGACGGCATCACCACCGTAAGCCCCGCGGTATGAACGAAGTACGCCTCCGGGCTCTGCGAGTGATACAGGCCTCCCCCGATGCCTCCTCCCGACGGGGCGCGGATGACGACCGGAGCCGGGAACTGGCCGGCGGAACGGTACCGGAACTTGGCCAGCTCGGACACGATCTGATCGAACGCCGGATAGATGAAATCCGCGAACTGGATCTCGGCGACCGGGCGCAGTCCGTTGAGCGCCATTCCGATCGCCATCCCGAGGATGCCGGCTTCCGCCAACGGGGTGTCCATGACCCTCTCCGGGCCGAACCGCTCCCACAGGCCCTCGGTCGCCCGGAATACGCCCCCGCTATTCCCGATATCTTCCCCGAGGAGAACGACCGCCGGGTTGCGCTCCATCTCCCCGGATAGCGCCGCGTTGATCGCCTGGATGAGCGTCATGACCGGCATCCCGTCATTCCTCCGCGTGCGGAAGCCACTTCCGCTGCTCGATCAGGTGCCACGGCATCTCCGCGTAAACGTCCTCCACCAGGGACTCCGGTGGAACCGGCGGAGCGCCCTCGCACTCCTTCACGGCGCGCAGGACTTCCTCTCGTGCCTCTTCCGCCCGGTTCGCCGCTTCCACCCCGTCCACGACGCCCGCCTTCTGGAGATACTCCGTGAACCGGCGGACGGGATCCCTCTTCGCCCATTCGGCAATCTCCTCCTCGGACCGGTAGCGCGTGGGGTCGTCCGAGGTAGAGTGCGGCCCCATCCGGTAGGTGACGGCTTCGATCAGCGTCGGGCCGCCGCCTTCCCGCGCCCTGGCGAGCGCGTCGCGCGTCACTTTGGTAACGGCCAGCACATCGTTTCCGTCCACGCGGACCCCCTCGAACCCGTAGGCGTCCGCCTTTCGCGCAATCGAGTCCGAGGCGGTCTGCCGGGACACCGGAAGGGAGATGGCGTACTGGTTGTTGCCGCAGAAGAAGACGGTCGGAGTCCGATAGACGCCGGCGAAGTTCATCGCCACATGGAACGCTCCCGTGGAGCTGCCGCCGTCCCCGAAATACACGATGGCGGCAACCTTCTCCCCCCGGAGTTTCGCGGCGTAGGCTGCCCCCACCGCCTGGGGGAGCTGGGTGGCGACGGGGCTGGACACCGAGACCAGGTTGATCGAGCGGTCGCACCAGTGGTTGGGCATCTGCCGCCCCTTCATCGCGTCCGAGGCGTTGCCGAACAGCTGCCCGACGAGGGTTGCGAGGGGGTACCCCCGAAGAAGCGCGACGCCATGATCCCGATAGGAGGGGAAGATCCAGTCGCCCTCTTTCAGGGCGAAGCCGGAGCCGATCTCCATGGCTTCCTGCCCGGTGCACGGGACGTAAAACCCGATCCGGCCCGACCGCTGAAGATTGATCGCCTTCTCGTCCAGGGCCCGGAGAAGAAGCATGTTCCGGAAGAGAACAAGAAGATCCTCGTTCTGCAAGGCGGGGGCAAGAGCCGGGTCCAACGAACCGTCCTCCCGAAGCGCCACCAGCAGCGGCAGTTCCATTTGCGCCTCCGTCCCCGGGATCGTTCCCTCGCCTTTGCCTTCCATAGTAACGGATGCCCACCCGGCGGATGTGGTTTCCTCCCTTTTCCCCGCCGGGCCCGCCGGGAATCCTCCCGGAAAGACTGCGCGGTACGCGAGGAACGATACCCGGGACAGGACGGAGGCGCAGCCGGCCGCCGCCCTATCTTCCCGGGACGGTGCCCCGCATCGACGGGGTGATGGGGGCGTACCTCCGCCCGACCGCGGGCACCATCAGGCTTCTGCTCTCCACCTTCTGGAAGGGCAGGTTCGCGAACCGGGTGACCAGTTCCGTGGTCTCATGGAGATGGGTATACGTGTCGTACCCCTGCGTGGTCACGAACGACTCCCCATCCCGGCTCACGACGCGGACCGCATAGTACCCCCGATCCGCCCTCACCGCCTGGACGGCCTCGACCTCCCGGAAGGGGATCTCCCTCCCCCGCATCGGCGGCGGGATCAGATCCCCCGTCAGGAGGATCTTCGCCGACCCCAGATCCAGGCAGATCTCCGCCTCCTCCCAGTCGATGAGGATCGGCTTGCCCGTCATCTCCGCGACCTCTCCCGCCATCCCCAGGATGCGGCCGATCGCACCCCTCCCCGGGCTGCCGTTCTTATCGATCGTGTAGTGCTCCTGGTAGAGGATCTCCCGAGGCGAGTCGGAGAGGAGGAGGGAGATCTCCGACCAGTCGGACTCGAGACGCACGCCGGGGACCTCCGAGGAGAAGTAGACCGGCGCGTAGATGCGGTACAGGATCCTCCGGACCCGGCCGAACGGAATCTCGCGGACCATTTTCCGCCATAGCCCTTTCGAAACGACCGCGACCCTGCGGTCCTTGTCGAAGAGCACGGTCCTCGCCTGGATCCCGGGGGAGAACAGGTATTCCGCGAACCCGTGCTCCCACCGGATCGTCTTCCCGGGACTCCGGAGTACCCGCATGTCCGGCCTCCCCCCGCGGGGGTCCCGCGTGTCTGCACCCATTCGCCGCCGGCCTACGGTTTGAGCACCACCATCTTGATGCTGGTCATCTCTTCGACCGCGAACCGGACCCCCTCCCGTCCGAGGCCGCTCAGCTTGTTGCCGCCGTAGGGCATGTGGTCCACCCGGAAGATGGACGTGTCGTTGATCATCACGCCGCCCACGTTGATCCGGTCGACCGCGTACATCGCTTTCCGGAGGTCGTTCGTGTAGACCCCGGCCTGCAGACCGTACGGGGAGTCCTCGACCATCGCCACCGCATCCTCGAAGCTGTCGTATTCGTAGATCGAGACGAGCGGGGCGAACGCCTCCTGGCACATGACCTTCATCTCGGGCCGGGCGTTGACGAGGACCGTGGGATCGAGCATCCTTCCTTCCCGCTTCCCGCCGATCAGCACCTTGGCCCCCTCGGCCACCGCTTCCTTGATCCACGATTCGGCGCGCTTCGCCTCCGCTTCGTCGATCATCGGCCCGACATCGCAATCTTTGTCCAGCGGGTTCCCCACCTTGAGCTTCGCCGTGACCGCCACGAACCGTTTCGTGAACTCCTTGGCGATCGACCGGTGCACGTACAGCCGCTGGAGCGAGATGCAGACCTGCCCGGAGTTGGCGAAGGCGCTGACCGCGCACCGGGGGATCGCCGCGTCGAGGTTCGCTTCGGGCTCGATGATCGTCCCCGAGTTGTTGCCGAGCTCCATGGTCACCTTCTTCAGTCCCGCCTTCCGGATGATCGCCTCCCCCACCGGGGGGCTCCCCGTGAAGGAGACCTTCGCGACCCGGGGGTCGGTGGTCATCCACTCCCCCACCGTTCCGCCCGGGCCCACGACGACGTTGAAGACGCCCGGCGGAAGGCCCGCCTCCTCCAGGATCTCCCCGAGGCGGATGGCGGTGAGCGGCGTGGTGGACGCCGGCTTGAGAACGAGCGAGCAGCCTGCCGCCAGCGCCGGCCCGACCTTGTGGGCAACCAGGTTCAGCGGGAAGTTGAACGGGGTGATGGCGGAGACCACGCCGACCGGACAGCGCAGATAGAACCCCATCCGGCCTTCCCCCGCGACGCTTGCGTCCATCGGGATCGTTTCCCCGTGAACGCGCTTGGCCTCCTCGGCGGAGAACTGGAACGTCTCGACCGCCCGCTGCACTTCGCCTGCCGAGTACTTCCAGGCCTTTCCCGCCTCCCGGCAGATGATGGCGGCGATCTCGTCCTGGTGCTTGATGAGCAGCTGGCTCGTCTTTTCGAGGATGCGGAACCGCCTGTGGGCCGGCAACCGGGAGTAGGCGGGAAAGGCTGCGTGGGCCGCGGCGATCGCTTTTTCGACCGTCTTCCTCGACGCCACGGGGACGTTGCTGATCGTCTCGCCCGTGTATTTGTCGATGACCGGCATCGTCTCCTTTTCCTCCACCCATTTCCCCGCCACGAGCAGCTTCTGTTTTTTCGCAATCGTCTTCATCGGCTCCTCTCTTTTCGCGGTTTCTGGCACTACGGTGTCACTTCTCCGAAATCCCGATGACCTTCTTCGCCATTCTGGCCTTCTCGGGGAGATTGGCCTGACGCAGCATGACAATCCTCTGGGCCTGGGGCGAGCCGGCTCCGTGCATGGCTTCCACCAGCGTCGCAACGGACGTCATGTTTTCGATGTACCGGCAAAGCTTTCGTTTCTCCTCGGTCGCAAACCCCTGCTTGCCGGCGAAGTATTTCGTCAGGAGCCCCCCGACCTCCCCGTTGCGGAAGTCCGCATCGGAGGGAAGCGTCGAAAGAAGCCCGCCTCCCAGGTCGTGCGCCAGCCTTCCTATCTGATAGAGGAAGCGGGTCACGTTCTGCTTCACGGTGTTCGCGAGCAGCGGGTCCACCAGCCAGTTCCCCGCGGGAAGTTGCGTCCCCATGGCGGAGGAGCCCACGGCGCTCGCATAGATGGTTTCCACGAGGTGGACGATCTCGGTAAGTTTGTCCTTTACGATGGAGTTCTTGATCGTCCCGTGGACCTCGGCCAGTATCGTCGTCGCACCGAGCAGGATGTCTGCGTTTCCGGCCTTGCACCCCCCGTAGTTGGCCCGGTGCCACGCGGAGAACCGGTCCACGAGCGATCCGGCAAACTCCCCCTCCCCGGCCATGAACACCCGATCGTGGGGAACGAACACGTCTTCGAACAGGAGGGTGCTTTCCCCCCCGACGACCCCGAAGGAGGTCCCGCAGTCGAACATCCCCCCCTCCTCCTTGCGTTCGTCGTTCGTCTGCCGGCCGAAGACCAGCGTCAATCCCGGCGCATCGATGGGGACCGCGCAGATCACCGCGTAGTCCGCACCCTCCGGGGGAAGGCCGAGAGTGGGCATCACGAGGATCTCGTGGGAGTTCACCGCGCCGGTGATGTGGGTCTTCGCGCCCCGGATGACGACCCCGTCGGGACGCCGCTCGACGATGCGGACGTACATGTCGGGGTCCGGCTGCTGCCAGGGCGGAAGCGAGCGGTCCCCCTTCACGTCGGTCATCGCCCCGGCGGTCATCCGGTCCTCCCGCTGGAGGCGCTCGAGGTACTTCCGGAACCGCGCGTGGTAGTCGGTCCCCTTCGCCCGGTCGATCTCGTAGGTGACGGACCAGATCGCGTTGATCCCGTCCAGCCCCACGCACCGCTGGAAACAGGTCCCCGTCTCCTGGCCGATCAACCGGAGCATCTCGATCTTCCTGACGAGATCGTCCACGCTCCAGAACAGGTGCGTGAACCGCGAAACCGTTTCCCCCGTCAGGTGGGACGTCGCCGTCATGAGGTCCGCATGCTTCGGGTCTCCCGCGAGGTCGTACGTCACCGCCGCCGTCTTGACATGCGGGAGAATCGCGGGGTGGTCATACGGAGCGTCGAGCTTTTCCCCCTGGTAATACACCCGGGGGCGAAGGGCCTTCAGGCTTTCCACGTATTGCTTTCCGTTCATCATCGGACTTCCTCCTGCGGGCCGGATGCCCACTGTCTCTTCAACTCGTGCTTGAGCACCTTCCCCCCCGGGTTCCGGGGAAGCCGCTCGACAAATCGGATCTCGGCGGGAACCTTGTAGTCGGCCAGGCGCTTCCGGCAGTGCGCCCGGATCGACTCGGGATCGAGGACGGCGCCCTCCATGGGGACCACGCCGGCGACCGGGACCTCGCCGAACACCGGGTGGGGAACCCCGAACACCGCCGCCTCGGCCACCCCCGGAAAGGCGTACAACACGTTTTCCACCTCGAGTCCGTACACCTTCTCCCCTCCCCGGTTGATCATGTCTTTCGCCCGGTCGAGGATGTACACCAGACCTTCCGCATCGATCCGGGCGATGTCCCCCGTCCTGAGCCACCCGTCCCGGATCGCCTCCCGGCTCTTCTCCGGAGCGCCGAAATAGCCCCGGACGATATGCGGGCCGCGGAGATACAGCTCCCCGGCCTCCCCGGGGGGAAGAACCTCCCCCGACGGCCCCCGAACCTCCGCTTCCGTGCGGGGAACGGGCATCCCGACGGAGTCCGCGTGGGAAAGCGCTCTCGAGGCGGGCAGGACCGTCGCCAGCGAGGAGCACTCCGTGAGACCGTAGCAGTTGTGGAGTTCCGCCCGGCAGATCCGCCGGATCCCGCGGATGGTCTCCGGGTCCATCGGGGCCCCCCCGTATGCCGCGATTCGCACGGAGGACAGATCGTGCTCGGCAAGGTCGTCCCTCAGGGTGATCAGTTTGTAGATGGCCGGGACGAAAAACAGCGCCGTCACGCGGTATCTGGAGATCAGGGAGAGCATCTCCTTCGTATTGTACTCGCTCTGGAGGACCACCGAGGCCCCGCAGGCCAGAAGCGCGACGAGCTGGGAATGCAGTCCGGTCACGTGGAACAGGGGGACGGTGATCAGCCCGACGTCCTCTTCCCGATAGCCGAGCGTGGCACGGCACGACTCGACGTTGAAGAGGGTGTTCCGGTGGGAAATCATCGCCCCCTTCGGAAAGCCGGTCGTCCCCGAGGTGTACAGAAGGACCGCCACGTCGTCGGGGGAAGACGGGTGCAGCGAAAGGATCGCCTCCCGGTCCAGCGCCTCGCGGAAGGGAACCGCTTTCCCCGCCTCGGCGTCCGCCAGCACCCAGAGGGAAACGCTGCCGGCCTCCACCAGGGAAGACACCTTCCCGAACTGCTCTCCCGTGGTGACCACCGCGGAGACCGCGCAGTCGGACAGAATGTACCCGACCTCGGGGGGGGAAAGGCGGTAGTTGACGGGAACGGCCACAGTGCCGGCCGCAATCGCCCCGAAATAGGCCACGACGAACTCCGGCACGTTCTGCAAAAGGATCGCGACACGATCCCCGGGCCGAATCCCGCGCACCCGGAGGAATGCCGCGAACCGCCTGACCTGTTCATCCAGTTCGGCGTAGGAAAGACCCCCTTCCGGCGGGAAATGCAACGCCGTCTTGCCGCCGGCGGCCCGCGCCTGCCGGTAGGGAATCTCTGCGATCGTGGGGAAATCAAGAGGAGCAATCGATTGTTCGGATGGCATCCGCGCCCCCCCTCAGTCATCTCCCCGGCGATGTTCCCACCTCTCGCTGTGGATCCGCGACCGGTCGAACCGTTCCTCTTCCGGTTTCCGCGCCTCAGGGAAACCGATGGGAACGAGCGCCAGGGGAACAACGTGGTCCGGTAGTTCCAGCAGTTTCCGGAAACCGAACACCCGGTCCTCCCGGGGATGGATGCCGACCCAGACGGCCCCCAAACCCTTCGCGTGGGCCGCAAGCAGGATGTTCTGGGTCGCCGCCGAACAGTCCTGCACCCAAAACCCCTCGTGTTTTTCCCGGGAAAGATCCCCGCACACCAGGACGGCCACGGGGGCGTCCGGCACCATGTTGGCATGCGGGTGAAACCGGGGGACCTCCCGCAGGGTGGCCCGGTCGGTGATGACCACGAAGTGCCACGGCTGCTCGTTTCCCGCGGACGGAGCCTGCATGGCGGCCCGCAGGATCTCCTCGATCACCGGGTTCGGAACTCTCTCCCCCGTGTAACGGCGGATGCTCCTCCGGGTAAGAATGGCTTCCATGGTCTCCATCGGGTTTCCCTCCCGGGGGGTCCGCCGCGTCACCAGATCGTCCACCCGCCGTCCACGTAGATCGTCTGCCCGGTGATGAAATCGGACGCCTGGGAAGCAAGGAAGATCACCGTCCCCTCGAGTTCTTCCGGCTGCCCCCATCGTCCCATGGGCGTCCTCTCGTTGATGAACCGGAACCGGTCCGGATCGTCCCGCAAGGCTGCGACGAGCGGGGTCTCGAAATACGTCGGGCCGATCGCGTTCACGTTAATGTTGTGCTTCGCCCATTCGATCGCCATCACCTTGGTCATCTGGACGACGCCCCCCTTGCTGGAAGCGTATGCCACCAGGTTGTCCAGTGCGACCGTGCCCATGATGGAAGCGATGTTGATGATCTTTCCCTTGCTTCGCGCGATCATGTGGGGAGCTACCGCCTGCGCCACCAGAAAGTACCCTTTCAAGTTGGTGTCCAGGACCAGGTCCCACTCCCTTTCCGCGAGCTGCGTCACGGGCTTGCGGACGTTCACCCCGGCGTTGTTCACCAGAATGTCGATCTTCCCGAAATCCTTGATCATGGAGGAAATCGACTCCTGGATGCTTGCGCGGGAAAGGACATCCATCCGGTACACGTTTGCTTTTACCCCGTGCGACTCGGCCTCCGCTTTGGTTTTTCGCAGCTCCTCCAGGCTTCGTGCGCACAGGGCCAGGTCCGCGCCCGCCTTGGCGAGCCCCATGGCCATCGCTTTTCCCAGGCCCTTGGAGGCCCCGGTCAGCAGCACCACCTTCCCTCTGATGTCGAACAGATCCATGCGTCTCTCCTGACCCCGCCGGCTAAACCACGAGGTATTTGCGGATGATCTCCTCGTCGTTCCAGATCGCTTCCATCTCCCCCTCGTGCCGGACCACTCCTTTCTCAAGGATGTACCCCCGGGTGCAGACCTTCCGGCAGAACTTGAGGTTCTGGTCCGCGAGGAGAATGGTGACGTTCTGCTCCCGGATCTTCCCCAGGACCTCGATCAGGTTCGCCACGATGAGAGGAGCCAGACCCTCCGACGGCTCGTCGAGCAACATGAGGGAAGGGTTCGCCATGAGGGCGCGGCCGACGGCCAGCATCTTCTTCTCGCCCCCGGAAAGGTTGATTCCCTTGGACTCCAGCCGGTCTCCCAGCGCCGGGAAGAGCTCGAGTACGCGGGCCTGGTTCCAGTACCCCTTTCGGGAGGAGAGGCGCCGGGCGATCTCGAGGTTTTCCTCCGCGGTCAGGTCGGGAAAGATCCGGTAGTCGTCGGGGACGTAGGCGACGCCCATGCGGGCAATCTCGTACGCCGGGGGGCCGCAGATCTCCTTGCCCAAAAACCGGATCGACCCCCGGGACGGGGGGGAAAGCCCGATGATCGAGCGCAGGGTCGTCGTCTTTCCCACCCCGTTCCGTCCGAGGAGGGCGACGACCTCCCCTTCCTTCACGTACAGGGAGACGTCCTGGAGGATGTGGCTCGTCCCGTAATAGGTGTCGATTTGGGAGACTTCGAGGATCACCCTTTCATTCCCCCTCGTCGTATCGGAAGATCCCGGAGACCTCGTCCCCGAGATAGACCTCTTTCACCGTCTTGTCGTTCTTGATCTCCTCGGGAAGGCCGTCCCCGATGACGGCCCCGCGGTGCAGCACGATGATCCGCTCGGACAGGGAAAAGACCACGTCCATGTCGTGCTCGACGACGACGAAGGTGGTTTGCCCCTCGCGGGAAAGCCGCCGGATGTCTTCCAGAAGTCGCGACCGTTCCACGGGGTTCATCCCCGCGGTCGGCTCGTCCAGGAACAGCAGGGTCGGCTTCGCGGCGAGCGCCACGCCCACCTCGAGGAGGCGCTGGTCCCCGTGCGAGAGGGCGCTGGCCAAGGTGTCGCGCTCCGCGGAAAGCCCGACCCTTGCAAGGATCGCCTCCGCCTCCCGGTGTGCGTCCCTCTCCGAAGATATTTTCGCAAACGCCCTCCACGACCGTCCGGTGAGGGCCAGGATCGGGATCAGGATGTTCTGGGACACCGTCAGCTGGGGAAATACGTTCACGATCTGGAACGACCGGCAGATCCCCCGGCGGACTCTTTTGTAGACGGGCAACCGGGTGATTTCCATCCCTTGGAAGAAGATCCTGCCGGCCTGGACAGGAAGGTAGCCGGTGAGCAGGTTGATCAGGGTGGACTTGCCAGCGCCGTTCGGGCCGATGATGGAGGTAAGCACCCCCTCCTCGATCGTGAGGTCGAGGTTGTCGGCCGTGCAGATCATCCCGAAATGGTTGGAGAGTTTCTGTGTCGTGATAAGCGCCTTCCCCATCCCTATTCTCCCCCTCCCGCCTGCGGCCGGCGCACGACATGCTGAATCACGCCGACGACGCCTCCCCGGAACCCCAGAATGATGACCAGGAGGACGATCCCGAACCAGAGCATCCAGTTTTCGGTGAATCTCTGGATGATCTCCCTCATGGCGACGAAAATCAGGCTCCCCACAAGGGGGCCGGTGAGCGTGTGGAGGCCGCCCAGGAGACTCACCAGAACCGGATCGGCCGAGTGCGTCCAGTGGGCCATGAACGGCCGGGCGTTGCTCTCCAGCATCGCCNNGAAAGGACGAAGAAGAAGAGGACGAGATAGTAGTACTGGGCGTCCTTCCCGATCGGGATCTTCCCCAGGCCGAAAAAGGAGATCGGGTTCCGCATGATCCCCACCAGTCCGTCGTCCCCGCCGGTGATCTCGCGGGCGTTCCAGATCAGCGAAAAGACCATCATGCCGAAGGCGAGCGTCAGCATGGCGAAGTAGATCTCCGTGTGCCGGACGCAGAAAAACCCGATGAGAAGCGCAAGAACGGCGGCCGCCAGGATGCCCGCGGCGATTCCCAGGAGGGGATGGGGGGACAGATGAAGCAAAAAGAACCCCATGCCGTAGGCCCCCGCCGCGTAGAACGCACCGTGCCCGAAGGAGAGGAGCCCCGTCTGTCCCAGTAAAAGGTTGTACCCCACCGCGAAAATTCCGAGGAGCATGACGCGCATGGCGAGATACACGGTGAACCGGCCGGCCACGGACGGGATCGCGACCAGCACCGCGAGAGATCCCAGCACGAGTGCGGCGGTCAGCGGTTTGCTCCTCATCGCGTCACCGGACCTCGCCGAAGAGCCCCTGCGGCCGCCACAGGAGAACCGCGGCCATCAGGATGAAGATCAGGAACATGTCGAAGGTAGGAAAGTAGCGCGTCCCGAACGCGGAGAGTACCCCGATGATCAGTGCGCCTGTAAACGCCCCTTTCAGGCTCCCCAGCCCCCCGATGACGGCGACGATGAACGCCTCGATGATAATGGTATCCCCCATTCCCGGCGTCAGGAGGCCGGTGTACGGGACGGCC
Source organism: Deltaproteobacteria bacterium (assembly GCA_003513855.1). Lineage (GTDB taxonomy): Bacteria > Desulfobacterota > Deferrimicrobia > Deferrimicrobiales > Deferrimicrobiaceae > CSP1-8. Next base: position 14,107 of record DOTC01000203.1, read on the forward strand.
AGCCCGCCACCGACCGCGCCGAGCCAGCAGCCGAAGACGAAGACGGAGGTGAACAGGACGGGGACCCGTACCCCAAGCGCAGACGCCATTTCGCGGTCCGAGGAGGCCGCCCGGATGATCCGTCCCCACCAGGTCCTCTCGAGAAAAAGCCACAGCCCGATGGCCACAAGGGGCCCCACACCGATGATGAACAGATTGTAGACGGGGAACTTCCTTCCCGCGATCGGGACGGAACCTCCAAAAAGGTCCAGGGTCGGCGGGGACAGGGATCCCGCTCCCCAGACGATCTTGACCAGATTGTCGAAAATGAGGACGAAGGCGAACGTCAGGAGCAGCTGGTAGGGCAATGCCAGATGGTAAACGCGCCGCAAGAAGAACCGTTCCACGACGAAGCCGACGGCGCACACGAACAGGGGCCCCAGAAGGAGTCCCAGCCAGAAATTCGCCCCGAGGTAGCGAAGCACGGTGAAGCAGGAGTAGGCCCCCAGCATGTAGAAGCTGCCGTGGGCGAAGTTCAACACTCCCAGCACGCCGAAGATCAGTGTCAGGCCACTGGCCACCAGCCAGATGAACATGCCGGAGGAAAGTCCGGCCAGGCAGACATGGACTATCGATTGCACGACGGCTCCCTACGAAACAATTGAAAGCAACTCCCCCCCCGCGCGGAAATAGGAAGCCGCGGCGCCGGGTGATAAAACCCGGCACCGCGAACGTGCCGTCAAGATTTAAACGGAGGCGAGGTCTCCGGTCCCTCGAACGGCGGCCGGGCGAAGCATTCTTTCGCGGTGATGACCCTCATCTCGCCCATCACCTTGAATGGATACTTGGGATCGGCCTTCGTCTTCCCCCACGCGACATCGTACAACGCCTGATGGTCCTCCTTCCGGAACACGCGATGCCCGGCGGGGGAATCCATCTCCATCCCTTCGAGAGCCGCGATGACCGCCATCGTGTCCTTTGAGCCGGCTTTCTCCACCGCCGCCTTGATCGCGTGGATGGAGGAGTACGCCGTCTCGGAGACGTACGCGGGGTAATGGTTCCACCGCTTCCGGAACCTGGCCACCCACTCGTTGTTCGTCTTGCTGTCGGGATACCGGAAGAAGTACCTGCCGGAGATCCAGATGTTGTCCGGCATATCTTTTCCCAGCCCCTCAAGGACATCCATCGCGGCGCCGACGGGGAAAATGACATGCTTGACCTTGTCGAAGAGGCCCGCCTCCTTCGCCTGTTTGACGAAAGAGATCAGCTCGCCCGCCCATTCGGTGGAATACAGCCCGTCGGGGCTTGCGTCCATGATCGTGTTGATGTGGGACCGGAAATCCGTGGTCCCGAACGGGGCGAAGGATTCGGTGATGAAGGAGACGCCGGGCTTGAGCTTGCGGAGGGTTTCCTGGAACATCTTCCAGCAGGTGTACCCGTATTCGTACTTGGGGCTGATCGTCGCCCATTTCATGGCGGGCAGATCCTTCGCGACGAACGCCCCCCCATTTCCGTCGTTGTACGTGGGGTTGCTGATCCGGAAGATCTGCTTGATCCCCTCCTTGAACACCCTGTCTTCCGTGAGTTTTTCGGTTGCGGCATGCGTGATGATCATGACGCGATCGAGCCGTTGGATGATTGCCGGGATGGCCAACGCCTGCCCCGAGGAATCGATGCCCGCCAGGAAATCCGCCCCCCAGCTGTCCACGAAATATCGGCAGTTCTCGATCGCCACGTCGCCCTTCGTCGTGGAATCCCGGAACTCCATCTCCACCCTCTGCCCGGCGATCCCGCCGGCCTTGTTGATCTCCTCGACCGCCATCTCCGCGCCGTACTTGTGGAATTGTCCGTACCCGGCCAGGGTTCCCGACAAGATCGCCTGGTACCCGATCTTGATGGGTCCCTTGATCGCGGGCGTCGCGGCCCACACGTTCCGGGGGAACGTCATCCCCCCGATGGAACCCGCTGCGAGCATAGAACCGGTCGCACCCGTCAACTTGAGAAATTCCCGGCGATTGATTCCCTTTTTACCCATGGTCCCCTCCTTCCGTTGAGGGTTGGTTCCGGATTGCCAGGCCGGCGGAATCGGCGGGAGCGGCACCTCTTATCATTCACGCTTTGCGGATCCCCTGCTCCTTCTTCCCCAAGGGATACCATCCCGCCGCGGATTGACCGGATTGCACCTGCATCATAGCATTCCCCCTTGCTGTTGCCGACGGGTTCATGAAACCGCGTCGATCCCCGTGAGATCCTTCCCCAGGACCAGGGTGTGGATCTCGTACGTCCCCTCGTAGGTGTCCACGGACTCCAGGTTGCACATGTGCCGCATCACCTGGTACTCGTCCGAGATGCCGTTCGCTCCCAGCATCCCTCGCGCAGTCCGGGCGATTTCGAGCGCCATACGAACATTGTTGCGCTTTGCGAGGCTGACCTGCTGGGAGCGCATCGTACCGGCATCCTTGAGCCGCCCCAGTTTCAGCGCCAGAAGCTGTCCCATCGTGATCTGCGTAATCATGTCGGCGAGCTTTGCCTGGCTCAGCTGGAAGGACGCGATCCGGCGGCCGAACATCTTCCGCTCGAGCGTGTAGGACAGCGCCTCGTCGAAACAGGCCATCGCCGCCCCGACAGCCCCCCACGCGATCCCGTAGCGCGCCTGGGTCAGGCACATCAACGGTCCCTTCAAACCCTCGATCCCGGGAAGGAGATTCCCGGCCGGAACGCGGACATCCTCGAACACCAGCTCCGAGGTGATGGATGCGCGCAGCGACAGCTTCGACAGAATCTCCGGGGACGAAAAACCCGGGGACCCCTTCTCCACCAGGAATCCCCTCACGACGCCGTCCAGTTTCGCCCACACCACGGCGACGTCGGCCACCGTTCCGTTCGTAATCCACATCTTCGTCCCGTTGAGGACGTACCCTTTCCCGTCCCTGACGGCCCGGGTCTTCATCCCGGCGGGGTCCGATCCGTGATCCGGCTCCGTAAGACCGAAACAGCCGATCGCTTCCCCGGTACGGAGCGGCGGCAGCCACCGCTCCTTCTGCTCCTCGCTGCCAAAGGTGTGGATCGGGTACATGACGAGCGCCCCCTGGACCGATGCGAGGCTGCGCAGCCCCGAATCTCCACGCTCCAGCTCCTGCATGACGAGCCCGTAGGACACGTTATCGATCCCGGGCAGGCCGAACCCTTTCAGGTTCGCCCCGAGCAGTCCCATCTCCCCCAGTTTCGGAATCAGGTGCAGGGGGAAGGTCCCGGCGCGGTAGTGGCCCCGTACGATCGGCAGAAACTCGCGATCCACGAATTGACGGACAGAGTCCCGGATCATGCGCGATTCGCCGCTCAGATCCCCCTCGATGCCGTAGTAATCGATCCCCTTGAACATCCCCTTCCTCCCCCGTTTGATGGGCCCCATCCGACGGACGGTTACGGTACCCCGGCCACCCCGGATCCGGCCTCTCCACGCCCTCGGCTACCGCGGGCAGGAGGGATACGCCGGTGTGGACCGGGGGAAGGCGCAACCAGAAGTCGACCGCTCCCCGTATGGCATGGAGCACGTTGACAAAATACGCCTCCGGAGATCCAGGACCCGGATCCCGGAAAGCGGCGACATCGAGAATCTCCCCCGGATATCCTGTGCTATCGTAGTTCGCGTATGGAAACGGAATCCCCCATCTCCCTGGACAGGGCGATCTTTCTCTCCGACGCCCACCTGAACCAGGACGACCTGCACACCCGCAACTTCCTGACCCTGCTGGAAAAGGCGGCGGCGGAAAACGTCCCCCTCTTTCTGCTGGGGGACATCTTCGACCTGTGGTTCGGGGCGCCGGGACTCACCTTCCGGTTCCAGAAGCCTGTGATCGAGCGCATGCGGGAACTGCATCGCGCGGGCTTTCGCATATATTACGTGGAGGGAAACAGGGATTTCTACCTGAAAAAAACCCACGAGGGGAGCACCTTCCACGCCGTCTCGGAGGGGGAGATGGTCGCCGCGGTGGGGACCCGGAAGGTGTACCTCTCCCACGGCGACACCGTGAACCGTGCCGACCTCGGCTACCGGTTCTGGAAGACCCTGTCGAAGAACCCCCTCGCGTACGGCACCCTTTCCCTCCTGCCGCCCGCCCTCGTCCTTCCCCTCGCCGACCGCATGGAGCGGAAGCTCAAAAGGACCAACCGGCGATTCCGGGAATCGTTTCCGGAGAAGGAGTCCCGCGAGTTCGCCCTCCGGATGTTCGCTTCCGGCATCGACACCGTCATCCTCGGGCACTTCCACACGGAGCGGATCATCCGGTTCCGCCAGGGCCAGGCGACCGGGATCCTCGCGGTGCTCCCCTCCTGGAAGAAAGCGTGGCGGTACCTCTACCTCACCGCGGAGGGGGAGTGCGGTTTCCGGTCCTTCCGGCCCGACGCGCCGCTGCTCTGACGCGGCACTAGGAATCGATCTGGATGATCCTTCTCCGGATGGCGAACTTGATCAGGCCCGCCCTCGGCCGAATGCCGAGTTTCTCCTGGATGTTGGAAAAATGGGCGACGGCCGTCTTCACGCTGATATTGAGAAGAACCGCGATCTCCTTGTGGGAGTTCCCCTCCGCGATGAGCTTCAGGACCTGCTTTTCCCTGTCGGTCAGCCGCTCATACGGATCCTCGACGGCCAACTCCTTCTTGTCGAGGTAATCGTCGACCAAAGACGAGGTGATGGACGAGTACAGGTAGAACTCTCCCCTTGCAACCGCCCGTATGGCCGAGATGAGGTCGGTGCCCACTGCGTGTTTGAGGATGTATCCCGAAACCTTGGCTTTGAGAAGGCGGCTGATGTATTCCCTGTCGTCGTATTGGCTCAGCACGAGGATCTTGATATCGGGGTTCGCCTTCTTGATTTCCAGGGTCGCCTCGAGCCCGCCCAGACCGGGCATGGCGATATCCATCAGCACGATGTCGGGCCGGAGCTTGACCGCCTTCTCGATCGTTTCCTTCCCGTCCGCCGCCTCGGCCAGCACCTCGATATCGTCGTGGAGTTTCAGGAGGGCGATGATCCCCTCCCTCACCAGAGCATGGTCGTCCGCGACGAGGATCCTGGTTTTCGACATGTTCCCGCCCGACAATCGGTGGAGTCCGTCAACCCCTCACGTGAGGATCGGCACGTACACCTTGATCCTCGTTCCCATCCCCGGTTCCGACCAGACGTTCAACTTCCCGTCGAGGAGGGCGATGCGCTCCTCCATCCCGAGCAGGCCAAGGCCGATATAGGTCCCGTCCCTGGCCGATTCGAGAACACCCTCGAGGTCGAACCCCTTGCCGTCATCCTCGATCTCGATCTCGATCCCCGAATCCCCGAAGATCAGGGACACGAAGACATGTTCCGCGTCCGCATGCTTGCTGACGTTGATGATCGCCTCCTGGATGACCCGGAACAGCACGAGCTCGATCTTTCCATAGTCCGGTACTCCCTGGAAACGGGCCTTCCACCCCTCGCTGTCGCCTTTCGTGGTAATGTAATAGGGAATCCCTCTTTCCCCTAGATGTTTCTCCAGCACCCATTTGATGGCCGACTCGAGCCCGAGGTCGTCGAGGACGGGAGGACGAAGGTCGTTGACCAGGCGGTGAACGCCTTTCAGCATGGACATGCACTGTTCCCGGATCTGCCTGAGCTGTTTCCCTACCGGATCGTAGTCGGAAAACCGGGATATGATCGAGTCGAGGGAGATCATGGTGGCATTCAGGGATTGGCTCGTGTCATCGTGCAGCTCCCGGGCGATCCGCTTCCGCTCGGCTTCCTCCGCGTTGATGACCTCCCGCAGGAGCACCGCCAGCTTCTCCTTGCTTTGCAGGAGTTCTCTGGTCCTGTCGGCAACCCTGTTTTCCAGTTCGGCGCTGTACCGTTGAATGCTCTCCACCGATTCGGCGAGCCGGATCCGCATTTCGTCGAAGCTCACGCCGAGAGTTCCGATTTCGTCTTTGGTCGAGACCTCGATCGGATCCTGCAGGTTTCCCCGGGCGATTTTCTGGGTCGCGCCGATCAGCGAATGGATCGGCCGCACGATCCCTTTGGAAAGGCCGACCGCCAGGAGCAGGCCGGTGAAGATGGAAACGACGCTCAATACCAGGAACCCTTTCCGCAGCGAGATCGACGGGGCAAACACCTTTTCCCGGGGATCCCGCACGGAGACTCCCCAGGGTGCAACAGACAGGGGGGCGAACGCCAGCATGTCCCGCTCCCTCTTGTTGCCGGGATAACTCTCCTTGCACCGGTGGCAGTTGATGACCGAGCCTTTTCTGTCCGCGATGAGAACGTTCAGGAATTTGTTCTGCTGGCTGCACGTGAGAATCTTTCTGGGATCGTTGGAGGCGATGATCACTCCCCGGCTGTCCATGAGCTCGATGTATGTATCCGGCTCCATGTAGACGCTTTTGATCGCGTGCGCCAGCAGATAATTCGTCGGGTCGATCTCCCCCCCCGCCACTCCGACGATCTCTCCGTTCTTGTTCTTCAGCGGGACGAGTGCGAAGATCACCTTCTTAAGGGTCGGGCTGACGGTGTAGACATCCGAAATGACCGGTTTCATCTCCGCGAGGGTCCTGCGCACGTAAGGGATGCTCAAGAGATTTACCCGCTCCTCCTCGGTGTGCGGGTATGCGATCACCACGTTCCCGTAAGTGTCCATGAGGAAGATCCGGTCCGTGAAGATGGAATATTCGAAGGCCGTTTTGAGTGCCTTCCTCTCGGGTCCCCATTCGCCGTCGTGGAAATCGATCTTCCCGGACAGGGAGATGTCGTAGAGCCTTTTCAGGTTGGTCTCCAGGACATGGTCGATATATTGCCCGACGATATTCGCCAGGGCGAGCCGGTTCTCCAGGGACCTGTTGATGCTGGCGTCGATGCTCAAATGGCTGATGATCCCGAGGCTGGCCAGGATGATCACCAGGTTGATGATAATCAGGAAGACGATTCGTTTTTGCATGCTCCGACTTCGCCCCGGGAATCGTGAGGTACCGAACTATTTGGCGGGAACCCCGACCTTCAGGCTCCGCGTTTCCCCGGCAACGTTTTTCTCCAGGTCCTCCGGGGCCACGCCCTCCATCCGGGCAAGTTCCAGCGGGTGTTCCCGGATCATCCTCTCCCTCGAGATATACCCCGTGAAGACGCTGGTATCCAGAGGAAAAACCTCGGGGCTGAAGATCGAATTGTAGATGTGCCATACGGCGTTGAGCAGGAAGATCAGCATCGCCTCGTTCGAATGAAGGGCCTTGGCTGCGGGGATAAACTCCCCGGGGAGGATCCGCGTGACCAGGGTCGGCAGCCAGAGGATGACCCCCGTCATGATCATCAGGATCCCCCCGACCAGAATGGTCCAGTACTCGAACTTCTCCATGTAGTCGTACCGGTCGCACTTCGCCGGCTGGTTTTCAAACCCGAAGTAATACCGGATGTTGTGGATCGCATCCTCATAATCTTTTTTCGTGATGAACATCGACGGCTGCCATCTGCCGCGGAGGACCCCCAGGATCCCGACAAGGACGTTGCTCAAAAGTTCCAGGGAGAACAGGAGCCCGGTGTACCGGTGGATGAGACGCACGTTGTCGATGCCGCCCAGCTTCAGGATGAACCATTGCGACAGATCCAGGTGCCAGAACCTCTGGCAGAGACCGGTGGCGAAAAGAATCATGGTGGTCAGGATGATTCCCCAGTGCTCCAGGACCCGATACGTGCTGAACCTTCGGATCCTCTTCCGTTTCTCCCGGAATTCCCCGTTCATCCCTCTGCCCCTCCCCCGCTCACCGGTTGACCGCGTAGCGCCAGATGTGCAGGAGAACCTGCAGGATCAGCCCCGCCCACATGATCGGGAGGAAAATCTTGTAGAATCCGTTCACGAAGAAGATCATGGGGTATTTCGAAAGGGACGGCTTGTAGTGGAACAGCCAGGCGCTCGGGAATTTCTCCGTAGCGTCCAGGTGGCACTTCTGGCACCGTTTGACGAGGTTCTTCTTGACGGATGCGGGATCTGCGCTCACCGTGCTGACGATGTTGTGCGTGCCGTGGCAGTCGTTGCACACCGCGATCGGCCTGGCCGGTTTGTAGAGCTCCTCCCGCTCTTTCTTGTAGAACCCGAGAGTGACCCCGTGGAAATCCTCGAGGTAGGTCTTGAGCACGTCGGTCGAAAGGCCGTACTTCCCGACCACGGCCGGATTCGCATGGCAGTTCCCGCACATCTGGGGAATCTTCTCGTGATACGCCATCGTCATCGGGTTCTGGATGTCGTGCGCCGTGTGGCAATCGATGCAGATCGGGACATCCTGGTTCTGCTCGTTGATCAGGGCGTTTCCATGAACGCTTTTCGCATACGTCTCGTAGACCGCCGGATGGCATCTCTTGCATCGCTGGGTGGTGATCAGTCCGCCCTTGACCCCGTGGGAAATGTGGGCGATCTGGTGGGACCCGTGGCAATCGTTGCATACCGGCGCCTTCAGGTTTCCGTGGCTCAGGAGGGAATAGTGCACGCTGTCCAGGGTCTTCGTGTAATTGTCGAAATGGCATCTCCGGCAGCTTTCCGAAGAGGCGATGATGTATTCCCTCCTGCTCCGGAAGCGCTTTTCCGGGTGCTCTTCCGAGGAATACCCGTAGTGGCAGTCCGAACATCGGAGTTTGCCGTGCGCGGAGGAGTCCAATACGGCGAGGTCCACCTTGAGGGACATCCGTTCCTCGTTGCGGAACTTCATGGAGAGTTCGTGCTGGTGACAGCTCTGGCAATACTGTTTTTCGTTGGAGAAGACCTTCCCGCCGGATGCGGCGGTCACCGAGTGGGCGTTGTGGCAGTTGGTGCAGATGGGCGTTACGCCCAGTTTCTCCTTTTTCAGGAGAGTCGCGTGGACGGCTTTGTCCTTGATCTTGTCGGCGGAATGGCACCGCCGGCAGATGGAGGACGACCGGAGCCGGTATTGGTCCCTGCTCTTGTATTGCCCGGAGGGGTGACTCTCCGCGGAAAAACCGGAGTGGCACTCCGAACACGTGAGGAAATTATGGACCGAGGTCCGGATCTTCTCCGGGTTCACATACGCTTCAACGGTTTCCTCGTTCAGGAACGTTTTGACAATCCCTTTTTTCCCGTGGCACAGGAGACATTTTCTCGATGCGCCGGATTCGTCCGCTTGCCTCGCCTGGCCGGCGGCGGCGGGAAGGACCAGGAGCGAGAGGAGGAGGGCCAAAATCCATCGAATTCTCGTTCCGGCCTTCATGGGGCGCCCCTCCGGTTATNNATGGTCCAGTTGAACGTGATCAGCGAGACGTTGAGACGGTTCAGGATCACGCCGGCAAGGGCGTAAAAGGCTCCGATCCGCACCATGCGGGCGCTGTCCCGCTTCACTCCACGGGTCAACACGAACCCGGGGACCAGAACGAACAGGAAGATCTCCACCAGGAACCAGACCCCGTACGGGGTGGCCAGGAGATCCCAGTTGTCGTCGTGCGCCACGCCGATGAGTTTCAGCGCGAAGTAGACGAACATGACGATGCAGGCCCCTTTTCCGAGACCGACGGTCAGCGTGTCGAGACTCCCCAGGAACTCCTGGTCCGCGCTATTTCTCATGAAGCGGGAAAGGACCGTGCTCACGGCGATCACCATGACGAGCCCCGCGTAGATGCTGGATACGAAGAAGAAGACGGGAAGGAACCCGGAATACCAGAGCGGATGGACTTTCCCGGGGGCGAGGAGAAACAGCGCGCCGAGGGCGGACTGGTGCAGCGTCGAGAGAATCACCCCGGCAACCGTCATCGCGATGGTGATCATGACCGCCCATTTCCGCACCCTCCTCGAATGCAACCACTCCAGGATCGCCGGACTGAATTCGAGAAGCTGGACAGTAAGGTAGAGCGCAACATGCCACGCTACCAGAAAAAGGACGGATGTCGGTCCGTAGGAAACCGCCATCGGGTAATATATGCGCCAGGGGCGGCCGATGTCAATCAGCAGGTAGATCACCGCAAACAGGTAGCCCAGGAAGCCGGTCAGGACGCCCAGACGGACCAGGGGGTGGTACTTCTTGAACCCGAAGACGTAAACGGCCGTGGCCATGATGTACCCGGTCGCCGAGAGGGGAACCCCCGAGAAAAGCCCCCACCCCAGCAGGATGCTCCAGGGATATTCATTGGAGGCATGGGTGATGGTGGCAAGCCCGTCGACGAAGCGGAGCACGATCAGGGGAATGCCGACGCAAAGGATCCCCATGGCAACGACGTTGAACGGCGTGATCAGCGTCCTCACATATTCCGACAGGGGCATCCCCATCAGCAGCTTGTCCATAAACCGTGCCGGGAACGTGTCGGCTTTCGCCATGGATTCCTCCCTCATTTGTCATCCTCCTTATTCCGGGTGGCGGCGTACGCCATGCCGAGAAACGCGGGCCACAATACGAGGACCAGGGGAACGGAGGAGAGGAATCCCTTCGTCTGCTCCACGAGGGGCTTCTCGGGAAGGTTCGTGGGGAAATCCACCTGCTCAAAGGGTGCCCTCGAGAGGTAAAGCCAGCTTGTTCCCCCGACCTCGTGCTCTCCGTAGATGTGATCGACGTACCTGTCCGGACGATTCCGGATCCTCGTCTCCGCGATCTTGATCAGCTCCTTCCTCTTGCCGAACTTGATCGCCTCCACGGGACATGCCTCCACGCATGCCGGTACTTCCCCCGCTTTCACCCTCTCGTGACACAGGGTGCACTTCACGACGCGGGGCTCCAGCGCGCTTTCGTAATCGTAGGCCGGGGCGTAGAAAGGGCATGCGACCATGCAGTACCGGCAGCCGAAACAGAGGTCCTTGTTGTAGAGGACAGCCCCCTCGGGGGTCTTGGTATAGGCGCGGACGGGGCAGGCGGAGGCGCATCCGGGCTCGTTGCAGTGGTTGCACTGGACCTTGCGATACACCGGTGTCCCCGGCTTTTCCGGGTCTTCATACCGGTTGACCACCGTGTACGCCGAAGCGGTCGGCCGTCTCTTCTCCTCGAAGACGGATTTCTCGTCGAACGGAACGTCCGGCTTCGGAAGTTTGTTCGCCCGGTTGCATGCCGCCTCGCAGCTGCGGCACCCGACGCACTCGGTGAGATCCGCCAGCACGCCGCAGCGATCGGGCCAGCCGGAAAACTTCTTGTAGGCATGCGCGTCGACGGAGCCTCCGATCAGGGTCGCGCTGCCGGCCGCCGTCAACGCCTTGAGACAATCTCTCCGGCTGATCCCTTGTTTCTCCTCCCTGCTGCCGCCTCTCCCCTCTTTGGGGTCCTTGCCGGCAGGGCGCCGTTCTCGGGATTTCACCATCGGGGACCTCCCTCTCCCTGTCAACGGGTTCAAACCGCCGTCATTCCCATGCCTCTACTTCCTGGCGGCCCTTGCGCTCTCCTTTTTCGCGTGGCACATCTCGGTGCATCCCTTCGGGTCCTCTCCGACGCTTCCCACCTCCCGATGGCACCCGAAGCAGGCGCGATGGTAGGCCGCCGCAAGTCCCGTCCGGGCCGGGTCGGGCCGCGGGGAGGGACCGGCATGGCACTCCCCGCACGCGCGGAACGTCCCGACGTTCACCGATCTCCGGAACGCGGATGGATCGAGGGAATGGCACTCCCTGCATCCGAGGGCCCGGTCGGTTCCGTGCTGATGGTGGCAGTCGCCGCATCCCGACGCCATGTCCACATGCCCGGCATGGTCGAATTCCACCGGCTCGTACCGGTCGGTGAGGCCTCCGAGGGTCACGGTCGTCGGCATCTCCCCCTGGAAGGACGGTGCCGGGGCGTTTCCCGGCCCGGCCTCGGCAAGGAGGGACGGGGCAACGCAGGCCCAGACGAGGAAAGCGATCGCCAGGGGAATTGCGTTTCTCATTTCCTTTTCCCCTTTCCGGGAATGGTTCGATCCGCACTCCCTCACCGGTTCTCCTCCTCCCCTTCCTTCCCTTTCGCTTCCTCCGTCTCCTTCCCCTTCTCCCTTTTCCTGCCTTTCTTCCCGCCCAGGTATGCCTCCATGGGCCTCCAACCGAAGAAGGCAGTCCTTCCGGCCACCCCCAGAACCTTCTCGAATCCCTCCACCGCCGTGCGAAGAAGTTCCAGACCCAGTGCGTAGGCGAAGACAAAGGGGAGCATGAGCACGTAGAGAAGGCCGATGAACGGGGCGGACAGCATCCGCTTGACGGTCTGGAAGGTGCTCCCGTACCCGGTGTTCCTTATATGGTCGAGGTCGTCCCGCGTGGACCGAACCAGAGTCTGAAAAGGCTTCGGCTTCAAAATCTCCAGGAAAAGGACAAACCCCACGATCGTAAGCACGGAGATGATGTACTCGATCCCTTTCACATGCGTAATGAAGTCGACGTACGTATGCATGTCCCGGCCTCCCTTCGATTACTCGGTCGTTTGATCACCGGTTTCCTTCTTCTTGTTCTTCCCTGACAGGTACGCCTCCGTGGGTCTCCAGCCGAAGGAGACGCTTCTCCTGGTCTGACTCAGGATCCCACCGAACATTCTCTTCCCGAGCAGGTACGTCGCCATCGTGATCATGATCACCGGAAGGAAGATCACGTAGACGCCGCCGAGGACCAGCGCGAGGAAGGGGATGAACACGAAGGGGATCCGGTAGTACCGCGCGTGCGGGCCTCCCGGAAGGATGCCCTCTTGTTTCATCTCCACCAATCCCCCGTATCGCAGATTCCAGTAAGTCCCTCTGACAGCCGACTCTCCCCCTTCGTATCTCCTCATTTTTCCGTACCCCCTTTCCCGTTCATCGTTTCCCGGGGTTGACTCCTTCCTTGCTCCTCCACTTTAGGAAGCACCCCCCCGGAGGACAATTGGGAGAAATCCCTATTCCCCCGGGATTTATTCCCTACGCCGTCCGGTTTCCTCACCTACCCTCACGCTCCTTCCCCCTTTCCCTGCCCTTTCTTTCCGGCCAGATACGCCTCGGTGGGCCTCCAGCCGAAGAAGACGCTCCTCCTCGCGTGGAACAGGACGTGTCCGAATATTCTTCGCCCCAGCATGGAAATCGCCGTGGCGATGGACACCACGGGAAGAAAGAACACGTAGATCCCGCCGAGGATCGCACCCAGCGGAAGGACGAGGACGAAGGGGATCCGGTAGTAGACGAGATTCCGGTCCCCCGGGAGGATCGCCTCGTTGTTCACGCCGACCACGCGCAGGTCCCATGCGTTCCAGTACATGCCCGGGTCCACCTTGTGTCCCCCGTTGAATCTCCTCATGGTTTTCACCTCCTTCCCGGTTCGGGTTTGCGACGCCTTATCCCGGCATCGTGGTATCACTATAAGTGTCTGGAAATGAATGAACAATTGGAGGAATGCCCTATTTTTCCGGGAATTCGTACCTATAGAAAGAGGGAAATCGGACTAGATTGCAGGGAAATTTCCCCGGAACGGGGAGAGGAATTCCCCTACCGGAGCATGCTCTCGGCGATCTTGATCAACTCGAAGGGGGTCGATCTCGCCAGGACGTGAATCGTGTACTCCCCTTCCTTCCATGTGATCCCGGAGCAGCGTTCGTTCCTTTGGCACATACCGACCCGAAGGAGGGCATTTCTTCCCTTCACGGGATACGAAACGCTTTCGATCACATCGATAATCTTGATCTTTTCTTCCGGAAGGAACTCTTCGGATGTCGACTGGGATATCAGGAGCATGATGTCCTTGCCGGCCGTCTTTTCGAATTCCATCACCACGGCCGGAAAAGGTTTCCCCTGGGCAAGAATCCGGGAAGGGGGCCAGCTCAGATTCTGCGGAAAATACGACGGGACAAGGATGGTCTCGATCGGCAACGCCCCCTTGACCTCCTCCACATCCTGGTATTCCCTCATGCTGTCGACCTGGACCATCAGCGGGAGCCAGTTGAAGAATCGCAACCCGAGCACCAGGATTCCGACGCCCGCCGAAAACGCGAAAACCCCCAGAAGTTTCTCCCTCATGAATGTTCCCCGCTTCAGACGATGAAGTAGTTCATGACAAAGACCACCACAACCGTAAGAACGATGGCGAACCAACCCTTGTCCCCGGTATTGGCGGGTCCCTTTTCCAGCCTCGTGATCCTGCCCAAAATATTGAGCCGGTGGCTGTACGTCTCGAGATCTTCCATTTCATTCATGATGTTTTTCGGTCTTCCCGGCTTCTCCTCTTCCTCGGTGACATACAGCTTTCGCAGGGCATCCGCCAGGGCAAGGGGATTCCGGGTCAGGGAAACGGCGAAATCGTCGCAAATTTTCTCGTCCTCCTGGACGATTCGCCGGAATTCCATGAGAACGACCGGGTTGTAAAACATGAGGATCCGCAACAGAAACAGGATCACGAGAAAAGGCCGCCTGCTCCGAATGACGTGGGCGAACTCGTGTGCGACGGCAGCTCGCACCTGTTCCCTGTCGAGAACCCCCAGAAGACCGGAAGACAGGTAGATCGATCCCTTTCTCCCCGTGGTGGAGAAAAGGACCACGTCGTCATCCTCCAGGACGAAGATGTCGGCCTTCTCCACCGGCAGATCCTTGAGTGCCTGGGCGATCCCCGGGTGCTCCTCCGCCCTCTCTCCGGAAATCTCGGAGCCTCTCGACGCATAGGTGTGCCTGAGGATCGGGACCAGCTCCTGGAAGAAAAAGATCACGGCGGTGAGAAAGAAGACCAGGAAAAATCCGTATCGGACCGGAACGACGCCCCAGAGCTCCATATCCAGCCATCTGCTGCTGTCGAGCAGCGCGTTGAGCCGAAAGGAGATCGAACTTCTCTGGGGGTTGATGATCTGATAGACCGGGAAGGAGAAAATCGGAAAGATGATGATCACCAGGAGAAACCTCTGGCGAACCGCGGGATTTCTGATGCCCCAGGCCTTGATGGCGATTTCTACGATGAAGGCGGCGATGACGGAGTGAGAAAACGACTGGACGATGTAGGATCCGGGATAGGAATTGAGGAGGGCTGAAAACTCCATATCCTCGCTGTGCCAGAAATAGTGGGTTCCGACCAGCTGATTATGACACCCGGGTTGCGAAAATTGCAAATTCACCGGGTTGGTTGATTGCCATTGTGGCAAACCGACCCGGGCGGGCCACGATTATCCCTTGATCGTCCTCCCCATCAAAACGACGAAGAGGAGACCCGCGGCCGCCTCGATCGCCCCGAACAGGAGGGCGATCCGATCCAGGCCCAGCCCCACGGGCATGACCGCCCCGGCCAGCATGCCGGCAAGGCCGACGTTCGCAAGCCAGAACTGCGCTTCCGCCCAGCCGATGCTCCCCACTTTGGGGAGGCCGAAGAACATCGTGGGAATCAGCTTGTACCCGATGCCGTAGATGAGGAACAGGACGAACCCGACGAGCAGCATGTGGACGTGGACGAACTGGAAGTTGTCGTTCCCGAACGCGAGCATCCCCACGCCGAGGAACAGGCCCAGGACGAGATAAAAGAAGGCGACGCGGATGTACCGCCGGCAGAGGCGGCTCAGCCGGTCCTGGGTCTTCCGTTCGAGGAAAGAGAGGTCCGCCCCCATGCGTCACACCGTCACGGAATAGGAAAGGAAGGGAAGCGACGGGTCGGCCACGAAGCTGACCCGGGAACCGCACAGCTTCTCCAGCCGGGTGATCTCCTCCCGCTTCTGGTTCACAACCGCCTCCAGGAGGGGGGGGGAAACCCGCACGACGATCACCTTTCCCGCCTCCCGGGCGAGATCGCTGTGGATCCTCCGCATCAGCTTCACCACCGTCGCGTCGACCGTGGGGAGAGATCCCGTGCCGGCGCAGAGGTCGCACCCCTTCAGGAGGACATCGTAAAAGGATATCCCCATCCTCTGCCGGCTGATGGCCACCAGGCCGAACTTCCCCAGGCTGGTGACGTCGGTCTTCGCCTTGTCCCTCTTCAGCCCTTCCTTGAGGATCCTCTCCACCTCCTTGTTGTGGTTGCGGTGCTCCATGTCGATGAAGTCGACGACGATGAGCCCCCCCATATCCCGGATCCGGAGCTGGCGGGCCACCTCGGCGGCCGCCTCCTTGTTCGTCCGGAAGGCGGTGTCCTCGATGTCCCGGTCGCGGGCGGACCGCCCCGAGTTGACATCGATGGACCACAGCGCCTCGCTCCGGTCGATCAGGATGTGGCCCCCCGACGGCAGCGGCACCTTGCGGAGGCAGATCCGCTCGATCTGCTCCTCGAGGTTGTACCGGAAGAAGAGAGGACGTTTCTGCCGGTAGAGCTTGAGCTTGCCCTTCTGCTTCGGGTAATAGACGTCGAAGAAATCCGACGCCTTCCGGTGCGAGTCCGGCGAGTCCATGAACACCTCGGCGATGTCCGAGGAGTAGTTGTCCCGAAGGGCCCGGACGACGATGTCCTGCTCCTCGTAGAGCAGCGCCGGCGCCTTCTCGGCGCGAGCGCCTTCCACCGTCCGGTTCCAGAGCTTGACCAGGTTCGTGAGGTCTGCCCGCAGGTCCTTCAGCGGCTGGCCCGCCCCCACGGTGCGCACGATGAAGCCCAGGTGGTCGGGGTACGAGAGCTTCTCCATGTTCTTCCGGATCCTCTCCCGCTCCTTCTCGCCGGTGATCTTCTTCGAGATCCCGTACCGCTTCATCCCCAGCATCATCACCAGGTATCGCCCCGCGATGGAGATGTACGACGTGACCGCCGCCCCCTTGATGGGCGACTCCTCCTTGGTGACCTGCACGAGGATCTCCGTCCCCGGCCGCAGATGGGGGCGCTTGTCCCCCTCGTTCCACGTTTCGAGGTTCTCGATGAGAGCCCCGCCGCAATACTCGTTCAAGGGGAGAAACCCGTGTCGCCCCCCCCCGAAATCGACGAACGCCGCCTCGATCGCCTGGGCGACGTTGACCACCTTCGCCTTGTAGATGTTCCCCTTGAACAGTTTCCTGCGCTGGTTCTCCACCTCGAAGTATTCGAGAACGCCTTCCCGGAGGATGGCGACGCGGATCTCCTCGGGGTGGGCCCCGTCGATGAGCATCACCTTCTTCGCGCCCTTTGCCTCCGGAACGCCTTCCTCCCCGGCCTCCTCCTCCGCCTCTTCGGGCTCTTCCTCCCCCGGCCGCGGGGCTGTCTCCTCGGACAAGGTCCCTTCGGCCCCTTCGAAAGTCTCCGCGGCGGCAAGGGGGCCTTCCTCCCCAACGGCATCGGCGCTCTCTTTCGCCTCTTCGGCGGCCGGGACCTTCTTCCGTCGCCTGCGTCCCCGGCGCCGGCTCCGGCGACGACCCTTTTGCTCTTCTCCGGCGGATTCCTCGCCCTCCGCGGGGTCCACGGTTCCTCCGGATTCCGCGGCTTCTCCGGGTTCCCCCTCCTCCCCGGCGTCTCCCGGTCCCTGCGGTTCGGCCCGGGCGGCCTCGCCTTCCTGTGCCGAGGCGGACTTCTCCTCTCCTTCCGCCGCGGATGTCTTCTTCCCGCGTCCGCGTCGGCGGCTCCGGTGGCGACCCTTCTTCCCGCCGGCCCGCGAGGCGACCTCCTCGACGACCCCGTGGAAATCCGGCACCGTCCCGGCTCCCCGTTCCCCTTCCGCCTCCGCCGCGGCGGCCTCCCCCGGCGGCTCATCGCCGACGGAATCGCGATCCGTCTCCTGTGCGGGGGAGATCCCGGAGTCTTCGGCGACGGCGGGCGTTACGTGCTCCTCGCCCGCCTTCTTCCGGCGCGGACCCCGTTTCCAGAACCGGCGTTTCCTTTTNNAACCGGGGGAGGACGCGGGGAAGGTCGCACACGTCCTCGATGACGGCGTGCGCGGGAAATCCCTCCTCCCCTCCTCCCACCCAGACGGTGAACATCCCCAGTTCGCGGGCCGGGAGAAGGTTCTCCCGGAGGTCCTCGCAGAACAGGGAATCCCGCGGGCTGGCCCCGTTCGCCCGCAGCAGCTTCCCGTACGGGTAGGGGGACGGCTTGGCGATATATTCCATGAACTCGATCCCGAAAATCCCGTCCATCAGGTCCGAGACCCCCAGCGCCGCAAGCACCCGGCGGGCGTACGACTCGGACCCGTTGGTGAACACCACGCGTTTTCCCGGCAGGCAGGAGAGCATCGCCTCGAGCTCGGGCCGGTGCGGAACGATCTCGGGAATGGGGACATCGTGCACGAACGCGAGATAGTCGTCGGGGGACACCCCGTGGTGGTGCATGAGCCCCCGGAGGGTGGTCCCGAACTCCCGGAGGAAATCCTTCCGGACGCGGCCGGCGGTCAGCGGGTCCACGCCGAGCCGCTCCTGCACATACCGCTCGATCCGCTCGTCCACGACCCTCCACAGGCGGACGTGGGGCGGGTAGAGGGTATTGTCCAGGTCGAAGACGAACAGCGGCCGCGACGCCATCCCTACACCCCCCCGATCTCGACGCCGGAAACCGCCAGGGAGGGGCACCCCGTCCCTCCGAACCACCGGAAGTCGTCCCCGACGGCCACGACGTCCCGGAGGAGCGAGAGGACGTTCCCGGACACGGCGAATCCCCTGACCGGTCCCCTCTCCTCACCCCCCTCGAAGCGGATGCCCGACGCCCCCACGGAGAAATCCCCCGACACCGGGTCCGCCGTGTGGATCCCCAGGAACTCCACCAGGGTGACGCCGCTTCCCAAGTCCGCCCGCATCTGTTCCACGGTCCGGCTTCCCGCCGCCACGCGCAGCCCCGCCGTGCCGACAGCCGGGGGAAACTTGGGGCCCGGCCGCCGGAGGCTCGCCGTCGTCCCCGTTCCCAACTTTCTTCCCCAGAATGTGTCGGACAGGTAAGAGGCGAGCGTCCCCCTTTTCACCAGGAGGTTCCGCCGCGAGGGAACCCCTTCCCCGTCGAAGACCGCGGCCCCTGTCCCTTCCGGATCGAGGGGGTCGTCGACCACTTCCACGAGCGAAGATGCGACGGGCTGGCCGATCTTTCCCGCGAGCATCGATTTCCCCTTGGCGACCTGCGGGGCGAGGAAGGAGGGGGCGAGCACCTCGAGAAGGTCCGCCGCCGCCTCGTTCTCGAGGATCGCGGCGACGCGTCCGGTGGACAGCGGTCGGCCGTTGAGCATCCGCAGGGCCCTGCGCCCGCTTTCCTGCGCGATCGTGTCCGGCCGGAGGTCGGAGAACCGTCGGGCGAAACCGAACCCGTATCCCGTCTGTCCCTCGACCCCCTCCTCGGCCACCGACTCCACGGAGGCGAAATAGGTGGACTCCCGCTGGGTGCCCTTCCGCCCCCGGGAGTTTCGGAACCGTACCTCCGCCACCGTCTCCGTCAGGGATGCTGCCCGCACCCTCTTCATCCGGGGATCCAGGGAAAGCGTCTCGATCTCCAGCTCCCGCGCGAAGTCCGCCTTTTCCGTCTCCCCCACCCGTTCGCAGGCGGGGTCGAAGAGGAGCGGCTCCCCGGCTTCTCCGGAGCCCGGGGACCCGGGCCGGCCATCTTCCGGCAACCCGTGGGCGTCGTCCCGGTCGGAGGCGTCCGCGCAGAAGATCGCCGCCTCCACCGTCCGCCGGATGTCGTCTTCCCCCTGCCCGAACCCGAAGGAGAAGCCCATCCTCCCGTCCCGGAACACGCGGACCCCCAGGGACAGCGTGTCCGAAAAGGAGATGGCGTCGATCCCCCCGTCGCGCGCCTCGTACCTGCGGACGCGGGCATGGCGGACCCACAGCTCCGCCTCGCCTCCTCCGCGGCGGGACACGTCCCTCTCCACGAGGGAGAACAGGCGGTCAGGCACGCTGCATCCCGGACAGATCGGACACCAGCGCGACCTCGTCGCAATCNNTCGGCCAGGTCCTCCCACATGATGTGGATCGCGGCGGCCCCGATCACCTTCCCCCCGTTCTCGACACATACGAAGTAGTCGCGCAGATTCTCGTAGATCTCGCTCAGCGACCGGGGGAGCATGTCTCCCTTGCGCGCGTAGTCGCCGACCAGTTTCTGGATCGCTTTGACGTCCACCATCCGGGCCTTCCGGATCATCCCCGGGCCGCTCCCTTGATCAGTTCCCGCGCCTGCGCCTGTGCTTCCTCGGTCACGTCGCTTCCCGATATCATGCGCGCGAGTTCCTTAATCCTATCCTGTTTCGTCAGCGGTTGCACCCCGGTGGCGACCGAGCTCTTCCCGGCCCGCTTGACGACAAGCAGGTGACTGTCCGCGAAGGCGGCGACCTGCGGAAGATGGGTCACGCACACCACCTGGGCCGCCCCCCCGAGTCCCTTCAGGCGCGCCCCGACCCGCTCCGCCACCTTCCCGCCGATCCCGGTGTCGATCTCGTCGAACACCATCGTCCGGTTTCTCCTTCCCTTCGCGGAGGCGTTGCGGAGGGCGAGCATGACGCGCGAAAGCTCCCCTCCGGAGGCCGTCACGGAAAGGGGCCGCATCTCCTGCCCCGGGTTGGCGCAGAACAAAAGGTCCGCCTCGTCGAACCCGTGAGCCGAGAGGGATTCCGCCCCGGGCGGCCGGGAAACGAGGTCGGCCCGGAAGTTCGCCCCGGCCAGCGCCACCCGGGAAAGCTCCTTTTCCACCGCGGGCCCCATCCGCTTCGCCCCCTCGCGCCGCCTCCTGCCCAGGTCCGAGGCCGCCCGCACGCCTTCCTCCTCCTGCTTCCGCAACTCCTCCCGCAACCGCTTCTCCTCTTCCCGCACCCCCTCGAGGCTTTCCCGCTCCGCCCGGATCTCCGCGAGCACGGCCAGCAGCCCCGGGACGTCGGTCCCGTANNACCTCCCGGGCGACTTCCTGGGCCTCGATCTGGATCGACCGCACGCGCTCGACGAGGGCGGCGATCCTCGGGTCGACCGCGGCCGCCTCCTTGAGCCGGGAGACGGCGAAGGAGAGGGAGGATGACGAGGAATGCTCCGAGGAGAACAGGGCGTCCTCGGCGCCCCGGAGCGCATCCTGCACCTTCGAGGCGTTGCGGAAGACGAGGAGGTCCGCGGCGAGTCTCTCCTCCTCCGCAGGGTCGGGGGCGGCCCGCGACAGCTCCTGGATCTGGTAATCGAGGTGCTCCGCCCGCTCGCGGGCGTTCGCACCGCGCAGGGCGGCTTCCTCCACCTTCCGCCGGAGTGCGGAGATCTGCCGGTACAGCCGGCGCATCTCCGCTGCCTCCGGCGCGGTTCCCGAGAAATCGTCCACCGCCGACAGCGCGGCCGTCCGCGACAGCAGTTGCGGAACGCTGTGCTGCCCCACCAGCTCCACGAGCAGCGGCGACATCTCCGCGAGGGCGGACTGCGAGACCATCCGCCCGTTGAAGTAGGCCCGGCTGCGCCCCGAGGCGGGAATCACCCGCCGGAGAACCAGCTCCTCCTCCCAGGGGAAGCCCGCCTCCGTCCACGCCTCTTTGAGGTCCGCGCGCCCCGAGAGATCGAAGCGCGCGGAGACCTCCGCTTCCGCCGCCCCCGCCTTCACGGCCATCGGATCCGCCCTCTCCCCCAGCGCGAGGCGGATCGCCTCCACGAGAATCGACTTGCCCGCCCCCGTCTCCCCCGACACGATGTTCAGCCCCGGGGCGAACGCCACGCGTACGTCGCTGAAGATGGCGAGATTGTGAACAGAGAGCTCGATCAGCATTTCGGGAGGGAAATCAACGCTCTCCCCACTTGAGCTTCGTCCGGAGAACGTCGAAGTAATCCTTGAACGGGGAGCGGAAGAAGCGGATGGGGGCCTCCGCCCGCTTCACCTCGATCACGTCCCCCTCCCGGATCCCGAGCCCCACCTGCCCGTCCAGGGTGAGAAAGACGTCGGTTTCCCGGGTGAGCAGCCTTGCCCGGACCACCATGTCGTCGGGGATGACGATCGGCCGGTTCGTGAGCGTGTGCGGGCAGATCGGGGTGATCACGATGGTGCGCAGGGTCGGGTAGAGGATCGGCCCCTGCGCCGCGAGGGAGTATCCCGTCGAGCCGGTGGGCGTGGAGATGATCAGCCCGTCCGCCTTGAACGACGAGAGGTAGAGGTCCCCGATCGTGGTCTCGATGTCGATGATCCTCGCGAGTGCCCCCTTGTTGATGACGACATCGTTGAGCACCGTGTAGTTGGCGACCCGCTCTCCCATCCGGTGCACATGGGCGACGAGCATCATCCTCTCGTCGTATTCGAAGTCGTCGGCGAAGATGCGTTCGAGGACCGGGTACAGTTCCCCCAGGGTGATCGCCGTCATGAACCCGAGCGACCCGAGGTTTACGCCGAGGATCGGCTTCCCCGAGGTCCCCACGACCCGCGCCGCGGAGAGGAGCGTCCCGTCGCCCCCGATGACGATCAGGAAGTCGCACGATTCGGGGAGTTTCGAGCGGGTGACGGCTTCGCCGTGATGCAGGAGGCCCGCCGTCTCCTTGTCCAGCACGACGCGCGTCCCGCGCGCCTCGAGCCATTCGCACAATTCGGAAACGATCTTCTCGGCGCGGGGGTCGACGTGTTTGGCGATGATGCCGGTGCACTTCATGATCCATTAGGATAATGGAACGGAATCCTAAGGGGAAGAAAAATTGCTTAAATTAGAAGTACATCCCCAGTTCTCATGTTTTCCTGTTTGCGGGGGTTTGCGGGTTTCCCAATACAATCAAGCTTCCCGACAACCTCTTGGATATTGGAAACCGAATGGGCATAAAGGTTCGTCGTTTTCTGACCCGACCCCCTCAGATCGGTCCGGGATGTGTTAATGCTTTTTGGACCGATTTGAGGGGAGGTAAACATGTCGAAGAAGCGGTACCGTCCCGAAGAGATCATCGGCAAATTGCGCGAGGCGGACGTCCTGATCAGCCAGGGCAAGAAGGTGGTAGGGGTGATCAAGACCTTGGGCATCACCGATGTCACCTATTACCGCTGGCGGCAGGAGTACGGGGGGATGTCCGTTCCACAAGCCAAACGCCTCAAGGAGCTGGAGAAGGAGAACGAGCGGCTCCGGAAGGCGGTTTCCGATCTGACCCTGGACAAGATGATCTTGAAGGAGGCGGCAAAGGGAAACTTCTAAGCCCCTCCCGCCGCCGGGCCTGCGTGCAGGCCGTGTGTGAGGGGCTGAACGTTTCGGAACGCCGTGCCTGCAAGGTGCTTGGACAATATCGTTCGACCCAACGGCATGTGGCGGTGGGCAAGTCGGACGAGAACACGTTGACGATGGCGATCGTGCAATTGGCCACCCAGTACGGGCGATACGGCTATCGACGGGTGACCGGCCTTCTGCGGGAGACTGGATGGAGGGTCAACAAGAAGCGGGTGGAGCGGATTTGGCGACAAAACGGGTTAATGGTTCCGGCCCGGCAACCAAAGCGGGGCCGTCTGTGGCTGAACGACGGCTCTTGCATTCGATTGAGAC
>DOTC01000182.1 GCA_003513855.1 Deltaproteobacteria bacterium
GACCTCATCTTCGGTTCGAACTCCCAACTCCGGGCCTTGGCGGAAGTTTACGGATGTGAGGACTCCCAGGAGAAGTTCCTGCACGACTTTGCAGCGGTGTGGAACAAAGTCATGAACCTTGACCGTTTCGACGTCGCTTGATCGTAGCATAACCGTCTTCGAGGGCTTCTGAGCGGGGCAAGGGGGCCTGGAAATCGTCAGGCCCCCTGATCCTGTTCGCCGCCGCGGTTCGGGATCACCGGTTCCACCGGTATCCGATCCCGAATACGAACATGTCGGTGTCCCGCTCGTCGCGGGTCGCCACCCGGTTCCAGTGGAAACGGGCGATCCAATGGTCGGCGAACCGGTAGCCGGCGGTGAGCGTCACCAGGCCCGCGAAGTCGAACTGCGTACCGTCCCCCTTCGGCGATTCCCAGTCGACGATCGGATACGGCCCGGCGCCGATACCGAACAAAAGACGCCGGTCCAGGAAGGCATCGACGACCCAGACCTGGCACGCGAGTCCGGCCCTCCGGATCTCCTCCCGGTTGTCCTCGCCGATCAGGGCCAGCGTAAGATCGAAGTGCCGCGCGATTCCCCGTCGGATTTCGAGTTCTCCGGCAAACCCCTGCTCGTCCTCCAGGCTGTTGTGGACGACAGCCCCCAGGAGGAGGGTTGCCTCGGTTCCCGTCTTGTCCCGGACAGGCATTTCCGCTTCGGCCGGGGGCTCGAGAGGTCTCTTGCCGGTCTCTTCCAGCAGGCGGTATCCCAGGCCAAGGAGAATCGCGGTCGTGTCGATATCCCTCGTGGGGTGGATGTGGTTCACGGAGAGGCGGAAAAACCACTGGGTTTCCGTATAGTAAGAGGCCGAAGCGCTGAAGACAGGCGCCACGCCGTGCTCGTTGGTGTGGCCACCGTCCGGCGTTTCCTTCGTGTCGAAGTACTGGTATATGCCTGCCCCGAAGGCGAGCGAAACTCGGTCGTGCAGCAGCGGCGTCCGGCCCCACAATTGCGCCGCGAGGCCGTCCCTGTGGTGACCCGGGAAATGGCCTTCATTGATCCACGAGGCGGAAAAGGCGAAGGGTCTTTGGAAATTGTAGCGCATATCGATCTGCCAGCCGTACGTGGTCCCTGTCGCCTCGGAAGAGTCCGTACCCCCAGCGAGAAAGGTGGCATCCGCGGCCCCGGAGGTGTGCGGAAGCGACAGGAACAGGAGGAACACGGCACAACAGAGCCGGACAGGGGATTTCCGGTATGCGGGGACGGGAAGAGAGACCATCGTTTTTCATCCCGAGCCACGGGAACCGCGGCGGCAGAGGGGTTTCTTTTCCTCCGGTTGCTCCGGGGGCGGCCCTCAATGTACCCCGGAAACGCAAAAATTTCAGGAGTATTATCGGGAGAAAGGAGGCAGAAGGCGGTTCCCGTTGAAACGGTTTCCGGCAGCGAGCATCTTCCCATGGATTCGAATGGGAATTCGGGTATGGTAGAGAAAAAAATCGGGGATGGAGGGGCGGCATGCGCTGGGGGGGCGGACGCAGGAGCGAGAACGTCGAGGACCGCCGGGGGGTCCGTGTTTCCCGGGGATTCGTGGGGGGCGGTATAGGGACGCTCGTCCTGATTCTGTTCGCCCTGTACCTGGGAATCGACCCGACGTTTCTTCTGAATCAGGCGCCTACGGTCAGTGTTCCTCCCACAGGGACAAGCCGCGAGGCCCGGCCCGCCGAGGAGAACCGGCTGGCGGAATTCGTATCCGTCGTGCTCGCCGACACGGAAGACACCTGGAACGATCTGTTCCGGCAGGCCGGAGGCCAGTACCGGGAGCCGACGCTCGTCCTGTTCACGGAGGCGGTCGACTCCGCGTGCGGTTTCGCCGAATCGGCCGTCGGCCCTTTCTACTGCCCCAGGGACGAGAAGGTCTACATCGACCTGGAATTTTACCGGGAGTTGAGGGACCGTTTCCGCGCGCCGGGGGATTTCGCGCAGGCGTACGTGATCNNCACGTGCAGAACCTGCTGGGGATCTCGGAACAGGTGCAGAACGCCCGCGCCCGCGTGAGCCAGGCGGAGGGGAACCGTCTCTCGGTCCGGCTGGAGCTGCAGGCGGACTGCCTGGCGGGCGTCTGGGCCAACCACGCGGACCGGGCGCGCAACATCATCGAAGAGGGTGACGTGGAGGAGGCGCTCGGCGCCGCCAGCGCCATCGGGGACGACCGGCTGCAGAAGCAGACCCGGGGCTTCGTCGTTCCCGACGCGTTCACCCACGGGTCCTCCGAGCAGCGGGTCCGCTGGTTCCGGCGGGGTCTGGATTCCGGGGATATCGAGCGGTGCAACACGTTCGATGCGGCAAGGCTGTAGAACCGGCAGGACGAATCCACGAGCGAAAAGGAGGGAACGATGGCGACGGAGAAGAACGAGGCCGCCGCGATCTCCTTCCGGAACGCCCTGGCNNGTGCCCGGTCTGCAGCGCGGAAAAGATGTTCACCAAAGTGGTGTAGGAGAACCGGCGTTCCGGCGGCGGAAGCTGGGCTCCCGCCGTCCGGGCCCGGACGTTGCGACCTTCTTGCCAAAGGCACTCCTTTCCCGGTACCATGGGGTCCAGCGGTACGGTTTTCGGCAACCCGTCAATCGGAACAACCACTCCACGAAACGGGCAGGGAACCAGCCTGGGACGAAGGGTCCCGGCGGGAGGAGAGTTCCCATGTTCGCACACGCCTGCAGGCAGGCAGCCGGTTTCACCCGGCCGGTGGTGATCTCCCGGAGGTATTTCGACAGGAGCACCGATTGCGGTTGCGGCGCCTTCGTCGTGATCAACGACGAAGGCTGGATCGTGACGGCGGCCCACCTGTTGTCCGCATACGACAGGATCCAGCAGGATACGGAGGAGATCATCGAGTATTACCATACGATCCACACGATCGAGCAGGAGGGCGGGGTCCCGATGGGGGAGAAATTCGAGAAGATCCGATCCCTGCAGGACAACCCGAAGTGGATCACCAACCTCTCTTACTGGTGGGGCATGGACGGCGTCCAGCTCACCGACATCCGGCCTCTCCCGGAGGGGGATCTCGTCCTGGGGCGGCTGTCGCCGTTCGACCGGGGCGCGTGGCCCGTCTATCCGGTCTTCAAGTCCCCCGGCGACCTGGGTGTCGGGACGGCCCTCTGCAAGCTGGGATATCCGTTCCAGAAGGTCCACGCCATCTTCCGCGAGGCGAATAACTCCTTCGAACTCGGTCCTTCGGTGCGCACGCTGGCC
>DOTC01000214.1 GCA_003513855.1 Deltaproteobacteria bacterium
TCTCCCTGCTCATCGGATTTCGTACGTCAGGGTGCTTTTCTGTCCCTGCCGGAGAATGTCGACGGTCACGTGTTTTTCGTCCTTCAGGTTCTGGAAGATCGTGTACATCTTCTCCGGGGTCGTCAGCTCGACGTCGTTGACACGCTGGATGATGTCTCCCCCCTGGAAGCCGAGCTGCGCGAAGGCGGAACCCGGCCGCATGGCGGCCAGACGGTACCCCGCCGATTTGTTCTCCTCGAAATAGGGGATGATCCGCACCTGCGTCATGAACTGGTTGATGTTGCCGGTCAGTTCGGTAACCGTCTCTTCGTCGAGGGAGAAGGCGTTCTCGCCGATCTTGGTCACATTGATGGTGGAATTCGCCGGAGCAGGGGTCCGGGAAGGCCTTGCAGTCGGGGGCGGCGCCGCGGATGCCGTCGCAGGCGCGGGGGCGCTCCTCGTCCGGGAGCCGACCGGCAGGAGCTCCAGTCTTTCCTTCCCGCGCCCTCGCGAGATAACGACGTGGTCGCGCTCGATCCCCACCACTCGGACCCCCGGCTCGATCTCCGCCTTCTCCGGCACCACGGTCGGCTCCTTCATCCCCTCCGCCCAGAGGATCGCCCGGCGGGCGGCGGGGGAGTCGGAGGAGATCGTCCCGAGCAGGACGTAGGAGGTGGTGGACACCTTGACCGGCCCGATCCCTTTTTCCATCACCCGGGAGGGGATCTCCATTCCGCTGGAAGGGGCGAAGATGTTCGTCCACTTTCCCGGAGGAAGTGCAGGCGCCTGTCTGTCCTGGGAAACTTCTTTTCCGGCGGGCGGCGTCGGCGGAGGGGCGTAATACCGTGCCGACAGGTACCGGCTTGCGGAATAGCCGAGGGAGACGGCGGTCACGAGCAGGGACGCCCCCACGATGGCGTAGAAAGCCGTTTTTTGCATTCCCCCCCCGTCGTGACAAATAAACCCTCTTATTCTCCTCCGTATCGCATGGGACAGTCAACATTTGCGGCGTCCCCGCGGGGAAGGGAGGAAAAGAAAACCCGATCCTGCTCCCCCTTCGGGACGGGGAAATTGTTCGTAAATAAAAATGGAGATCTGGCCGATAAAGAAACAGAAAACGGTATATCCGCGCCGGGTGCACGGAACGTCGACAAAGAGATTCGGGGGAATCGGAAATGACAATGGACTCCAACCTGATCCTGGTGGTCGATGACGACCAGTCGACTTGCCATGTCCTCTCCACCCTGTTCGCCCGAATGGGATGCCGGACGGAGGCTGTTTCCTCCTCCGAGGAGGCGCTGTCGACCCTCAACGGCATGAAGCCGGGCGTGGCCCTGGTGGACATCAAATTGCCCGGGATGGACGGACTTCGGCTTCTGGAGGAACTGAAGAAGGTATCCCCGGACACCGAGGTCATCATCATGACCAGTCATGCCTCCATGGACACCGCGATCGAGGCGATCCGGAAAGAGGCCTACGATTATCTCCCGAAGCCCTTCGACAACTTCGATGAAGTTCGGGCCACCGTGCAGAGGGCCTGCGAGAAGAGGTCCCTTTCCCTGAAAAACCGGGAACTGCTTCTCGACCTGCAAAACGGCAACCGGGAGCTTTCGGCGGCCGTGAAGCGCCAGAAATCCCTCGTCGACGCAGGGAGAGCGATGGGGGGGATCTGCGACCTCCACGAACTTCTCGATTTCTTCGTCGGCGTGGTGGCCGACGAGCTGGAGGTCGACAGGGTTTCCCTGATGCTGCTCGACGAGGAGACCCAGGAGATGTGGATCGTGGCCTCGCGCGGGCTGGAGGAGAGTGTGAAAAACGGGGTGCGGAGGAAAGTGGGCGACGGGATTGCAGGGTGGGTCGCCCGGGAAGGGAAGCCGGTCCTGGTCAAAGACGTCCTTTCGGACCCGAGGATCAAGGGGTTCCTCCATTCCACCCATGCGACTTCCTTCATCTCCGCCCCGATCGTCCTGAGCATACCGATACAGCTCCAGGAGAAGGTGCTGGGGGTGATCAACGTGACGAACCGGCGCTCCGGCCAGTCGTTCGACGAGGAGGACCTGGCCTTCCTGTACAGCCTGGCGGGTCAGGCGGCAGTCGCGATCGAGAGAACCAGGAAATACGATGAGTTGCAGGTAGCCTATGAATCGCTGAAGGTTGCGCAGAAGAACCTGGTGGAGTCCGAGCGGTTGAACGCCCTCGGCCAGATGGCGGCCGGGGTGGCCCACGATTTCAACAACCTCCTGACCGGGATTCTGGGGAGGGTGCAGCTTCTCCAGATGAAGATCGATGCCGTCGGGACGGACCTTCCGTTGATGCGTTCCCAGCTGGAGCTGATCGAGAAGATCGCGCTGCAAGGAGCGGCGACGGTCCGCCGCATCCAGGAGTTCTCGCGGATCCGAAAGGATTCGCCCACGGATCCCGTCGACGTCAATTACGTTGTGAAGACCGCCGTGGAGTTGACGCGGGGGAAGTGGGGCGACGAGTGCGAGAACAGGGGCGTTTCCGTGAACGTGCGTCTTGCGCTGGGGCAGATCCCCGCAACCCGGGGAAACAACCACGAACTCACCCAGGTGGTCACCAACCTCATCTCCAACGCCGTGGACGCCATGCCCGAAGGGGGAGAACTGACCTTGAGGACGTTCCTCGGGGAAAAGACCATTGGGCTGGAGGTGTCCGATACGGGGATCGGGATGAGCAGGGAGGTGAAGGAGAAGCTGTTCCAGCCGTTCTTTTCCACCAAGGGGAACGGGTACGGGTTGGGGACGAGCATCGTCTACGGGATCATGGCCCGGCACGGGGGGGAAATCCAGGTCAGCAGCGAGGAAGGGGCGGGCACCACAGTTCTATTGACTCTGCCTGTCGTCGATGTCCCGGCGGAGGTCCGGCCTTCCGACACGGGGGGGCGGAAGAAAAAGGAAAGGCCGGCCAAGATCCTCCTCGTGGAGGATAACGATCTCAACCGCGAGCTGTTCCGGGGGTATATCGTGGCCATGGGGCACAATGCCGTCGTCGCCTCCAACGGGAACGAGGCGCTCCCTATCGTGGAAAAGGGGGCAATCGACCTGGTCATCACGGATTTGAGCATGCCCGGGCTCACCGGATACCAGCTTGCGGAAAAGGTGAAGAAACGGATTCCCGGGATCCCGGTGATCCTGATCACCGGATGGGCGATCCAGCAGGGCGACGCCCGGCTCAGGGAGTCCGGGGTGGATTTCATCCTGAAGAAGCCGTGCACGCTGTGGGACTTCCAGCACAAGGTCGACACGGCTTTGTCCTCTGTCAGGGACGCGGGGGAAAGGGCTGCAAAGATGGCAGAGGGAGCGGGATGTCCAGGGATTTCATGAAGGAAATGGTCTACATCGTGATTGTGTCGGATCTCCCCCGGCACCCCCTGCCC
>DOTC01000176.1 GCA_003513855.1 Deltaproteobacteria bacterium
AGGCAAGGAGCAGGCCAAATTACTGCCGCTTTGTTGGGCCGGGGAACAGAGATACCGAACTATATGCCATGGCGGGAGATTCGTTACCTGCCCACGGGGGGGTTCTCCCCCAGCGAGCTGCTCTTTTTGCCGTCCACACACTGACCCCCACGATCTCGGCGGTAGTGGTGTAAGTCATCCCCAACCTGCGGAGATGGAAAACTTTTTTCGCTACCTTGATGTACTTCGGGACAGCATCATCGTTCGTCAGGTCCACCTCGATCGGGATTTCTGAGGCGGTTCGAATTCTTTCAGATTGGGCGCGCCCTTCTTATTGATCGATACGTTTCAGATCGAATCCCCGGGATCGATCCGTGCGGGAACGTCCCCCGCATCCGGAATCCTGTCCTCGCACGGGACGTCTGTCTGGCAGAGCCCGCACCCCCGGGCCTCGACGTCGTACCGGTTTCCGGCCTCGGAAGGAATCCTCTCGTACACATACTGCCTGCATTTCTCCTTGTGATGTCCCGCCTCGGTGATAGCCCCCGCCGGGCACCGTCCGATGCAGCGCCCGCAACTTCCGTCACGGGAAAAAAGGCAGTTCGCGGTGTGGCTTTGAGCGGGAACCGGACTCGGGGGAAGGAGCAAATCGGTGATCACGCTGCCGCACCGGTGGGCGATCCCTTTCCC
This sequence comes from Deltaproteobacteria bacterium, assembly GCA_003513855.1. GTDB lineage: Bacteria > Desulfobacterota > Deferrimicrobia > Deferrimicrobiales > Deferrimicrobiaceae > CSP1-8. The sequence continues at coordinate 670 of DOTC01000176.1, forward strand.
GGTGATCAATCCGTCGTTCAGGCTGAACGTTCCGAGTCCCGCCGCGTAGGCGGCGTGCCGCTCCGACCAGGAGGAGGCGATTCCCACCGGGGTGGAGGGAAACTGCTTCCATGCACGCGAGATCATGGGGGCCACGGCCTGGTGCCCCAGGCTTGCAAGGAAAGCGACGAGGTGCTCCCGCAATTTGTCGTTGCATGCCTCTCCGTGCGTCCGGGTTCGGGCCCATTCCAGTGACGGCCACTGGGCTTCGGCGCGGTTGCTTTCCCTCACATGGCGGGATATCGGAAGGATCCAGCAGATCACCGTGCCTTTGGTCAGCCCCACAGAGAGTGTCTTCTCGAAGAATTCGGCGGGTGTGANNTGGTTCATCGAAATACCGTTCCCCCCCTCCGGTTTGCATGTTGTAAGGGGTCTTCCTCAGGAATCGACCGATTTCCTCGCGCACCCGCCTATCCATGGTTTTCCATAATAAGAAGGATTCTCCCTGAACACAAACCGAACGTTTCCACCCCCTGTCCCACATGCCGGCGAACCGCCGTATCCGATGCCTCCTCTGCCCGGCGAACGGCTTCTCCAGCAGCGCGTCCGTCAACCCGCTGGCGATCCGGGCGATCGGGGAGGCGGCAAGCAACTCCCTTTCACGATTTTCGGGTGGACCGGGACCGCCGCGCGCTACCGTTCCGGGCTTGCGCGCAGGAGCGGTATGCCCCCCCGGGCGGTCACGGCCCCCAGGATGATAAAACCGCCCAAAAGGGGGATCCGTCCCGGAACTTCCGCAAGGAACAGGAACGCCCACAGCGGGTTCAGGACCGGTTCGACCATGGGGATCAGCAACGACTCGACGGCGGAGACGTGCCGGATCGCGATGGCGTACAGGATGTAGGGAAGACCCAGCTGGACCACCCCCAGGAGCACGAGGCCGATCCAATCCGTTGTCCCCGGGACCGGACCGAACATGAAGGGCAGACCCGCGAGGGCCGCGAGCACGTTCCCGAGGAATACCGATTCCATGGGAGATCCGGATTTCTGCCNNGAAAAAGAGCGCCATGCCGGCGAGGGCGAAAAGGATCGTCGCCCAGTCGAGGCGCGACGCCCGCTCCCCCAGGAACCATGCCCCGAAGAGGGCGGCGTGGATCGGGGCGGTGTACTGCAGCAGGATGACGTTGGCGGCGGTGGTCATCTTGTTGGCCACGACGAACGACAGGACCGTTAACGCATACGCGACGGCTCCGCCCACCTGGTCGAAGGACCACGTGAAGGACATCTCGCGGAAAACGAGGCGGATCAGGACGGCCGCAATGGCGCTTCGCATGCCTGCGATAGCCATCGGGTGCCAATGCACCACCTTGATGAGGGTTCCCCCCAGGCTCCACAAGAACGCCGCGAGGAGGAGCAGGACCAAGGCGCGGGGGCGTTCCCGGTTCGGCTTACCGGTCTCCAGGAACGCAAATCCTTGCATGGCCTCCGCTCCGCAGGGATCTCGGACGCGGCCCGAATTCTTCCCGATGGGGCGCGCCAGTTTTTTCCCGAACATGTTCCATGGAGTATCGCTGTGAACGGTTCCTGTTATTTTTTCACGAATCTGTAGGACGTCTCAAAGGAGCCGAACAGGTCCAGATACCGTTCCACGGAGCTGGTCAGCAGAAATTTTCTTCGCACGGTCTCCTTCGCTCTCTCCCCCATCGTCCTGTTCAGCTTCCGGTCCTTGATCAGCCGGACGATCCTTGCCGCAGCCTCCTTCACGGACGAGACGAGAAACCCGTTCTTCCCGTCCTCGATCTGATAGCGGATCCCTCCCACGTTCCCCCCGATCACAGGGGTCCCCTTCCACATCGCTTCCGCGACGGTGAGCCCGAACCCTTCCCTCAGGGATTTCTGCAGGACGACCGCCGCCCTTCGCTGAAGGGCGTTCACCAGAGCCGAATCCTGGACGCTCAGGATGATGATGCGCTCCTCCCTGCTGTCCATGAGCGACCGGTATACCGTTTCCCCTTCCGGGTCGTCCGTTGCGACGTTCCCGAGCAGAACGAGCGTGCAGTCCGCTTCCTTCCGGGCGATCCGGAACGCCTCGATGACGCCTACCGGGTCTTTCCAGTGGTCGAACCGGGAAACCTGCACGACGAGCGGCAGGTCGTCCGGGATCTTGTAGTGATCGAGCCTCTCGGAGATCTCCTCCTCGCTCAACTCCCGGTTGGCGATGGAGAAGGGGTTGATCGTCGGGAAGAAGAAGAGCTGAGGGGTCTTGAATTTCTGCCGATACTCCTCGAGAGTCAGGATGACTGCGTCGTACCTCTCGATATAGGGGAGAAGATACCGCATGACCTCCCGGTTCGGCCGTGTCAGATCCAGGTGGCAGCGCCAGATCCAGGGACCGTATTTCCGGTAGTGCCGGATCATCGCAAGCGGCTGGGGATCGTGGACGACGACGATGTCGTGGTTCAGGTGGTTCCGGACGACGTTCTCGTAGATGACGTCTTCGTAGATCCGCAGTTTCCGCTCGGTGAGGCCGATCGCGTCTCCCTGGAGCGCGTTGTGCATCTTCTTCGTGACGCTGAAAAAGTCCGGCGAGCCCTGGATCACCCTCCACCCGGTCCTGATTCCCAGGCTGTTCATCAGAAGCGTCTTCGCGGAAAGGACCTCCGCGACGCCGCCTCCGTAATAGGTGGAATTGACGTGGACGACGTGCGTGTCCTGGAGCGGCTTCGCCTTCCGGATGATCCGCTCGATCGTTTCCGCTCCCGCGTACGACTCGAAGTCCTCGATATG
>DOTC01000216.1 GCA_003513855.1 Deltaproteobacteria bacterium
CGTCTACCTCGAGATGATCAAGGTGGCGCACACCGTTTTTGCGCTACCGTTCGCGCTGATGGGCGCCTTCCTCGCCGCGGGCGGGGTCCCTTCCGTGCGGACCGTCTTCTATATCGTCCTGGCCATGGTGGGGGGCAGAAGCGCCGCGATGGGGTTCAACCGGCTGATCGATGCCGACATCGACGCGAAAAACCCCCGGACCCGGGATCGCGCCATCCCCAGAGGCGAGGTGAGCAAGCCGATGGCGGCCGTCTTCATCTTCCTGTCGGTCCTCCTGCTCGAGCTGTCGGCGGCGAAGCTCAACCCCCTGTGCCTCAAGCTTTCCCCGCTGCTCCTGCTCTTTCTCTTCTCCTACTCCTACACCAAGCGCTTCACCTGGGCGTCCCACATCGTCCTGGGGCTGTGCCTCGGCGCGGCGCCGCTGGGCGCCTGGATCGCCGTCACGGGGGAGTTCGACCCGAGGGTCCTGATCCTTTCCTTCGCGGTCCTTTTCTGGGTGAGCGGATTCGACGTCCTCTACGCTCTCCAGGACATCGAGTTCGACCGGAAGGAGGGTCTCCACTCCATCCCGCGGTTCCTCGGCGTCGGCAGGTCGCTTTGGGTGGCCCGGGGATTTCACTTCGTGATGGCGGCCCTGCTGTTGGTGGGCTATGATAGGTTTGAGCTGGGCGGGTGGTACCTTGCGGGGTGGGGAATCTGCTCCGCGGTGCTGGTGTACGAGCACAGCATCCTGCGCAAGAACGACCTTTCCCGGCTGAACGTGGCGTTTTTCAACCTGAACGGAATCGTAAGCATCGCTCTTTGCCTGTTCACCTATCTGGACCTTGCGCTCTGACCCGGCCGGACGAACGGAGGGGGAGAGGATATCCCATGAAGGTGCTGCTCGGCATATCGGGCGCAAGCGGCGCCGTCTACGGCGTCCGCACCGGCGCGGCTCTCCACGCCCGGCGGGTGGAGCTGCACCTGGTCGTCACCGGGACGGCCTGGGAGATCCTCGAGGAGGAGACCGGGACGAAGAAGGCCGCCCGGAAGGGGACGACGCCCGGGAGCACGCTGCGCGCCATGGGCCCCCCGGGCAGAAAACGGTGGCTCGCGGAGCGGATGTCCGTGCCCCCGGGGGCGTTCCGCCTGCACGAGGAGGACGATTTCTCCATCCCGTTCGCTTCCGGGTCCAATCCCCCGGACGCCGTGGTCATCGCCCCCTGCTCGATGGGGATGCTCGGCAGGATCGCCCACGGGGTTTCCTCCTCGGTCCTCACGCGGTGCGCGGACGTCGCCCTCAAGGAGAAAAAACCGCTGGTGGTCGTCCCGCGGGAGACCCCGCTCTCCGCCATCCACCTGGAGAACATGCTCGTGCTCGCGCGCGCCGGGGCGGACATCGTGCCCGCATGCCCGGGGTTCTACCACCGCCCGGCCACCGTAGCCGATCTGGTCGATTTCGTCGTCTCCCGCATTCTCCAGCGGATCGGGATCGAGGCGGGGCTTGCCGCCCGCTGGGGAGAGGCCCCCGGACCGCGGAAGAAGGGAGGCCGGGGGGGCCGACAAGGCGCCCGAGCGTGACATGCGCAACAAGGCGGCACCGCGCGGGAAGACGGCGCGGGGAGAAGGGGAGGTTCCTTCCATGAAACGGATTCTGGTGGTCGACGACGAGGAGAACATCCTCGCGCTGTACCGGGACGAGCTTGTCGAGGAAGGGTACGAGGTGGAGCTTGCCGGGGACGGGCTCGAAGCGCTCCGGAAATTCGACGTGTTCCGCCCCGACCTCGTGACGCTCGACGTGAAGATGCCCGGCCTTGACGGCCTCGAGGTGCTGCGGAGGATGCGGGAGAAGAGCGCGTCGGTCCGGGTCGTCCTGCTGACCGCGTTCGGGGAGTTCAAGCAGGATTTCACCACCTGGGCGTCGGACGCCTACATCGTGAAGTCCCACGACACGAACGAGCTCAAGACTACCGTACGGAGGCTGCTGGGGGGGAAATGACGGTTCTCTCTATTCTCCGCGAGGCGATGTTCGGGAAAAAGGTCCCGGCCCCCCCGCGGGACGTTTCGCTCGCGGGGGCGCTGACCTCCGGTCTCTACGAAGTGTCGCAGGCGATGAACACGACGGCGGGCGACCTCCAGGGCAGCCTCGACCTGATCGCCTCCGCCACGACCTCCATCCTGCGCGTGGAGAGGGTCGTCATCCTGCTCCGGGCGCGCGGAGAGGAGGAACTCGTCCTCCGGGCAAGCGCGGGGATCCCGCGCGGGAGGCAGTTCGAGAAATACCGCCGGGAGGTCCACGCCAACGTCTTCGCGCAGATCCTGTCGTCCGGCGAGGGGATGATCGTTTCCGAGACGCGGGTCGGACACAACCGGAAGCTGATGCGCCTCATGCGGCGCCTCGACGTCAGGGGGTTCCTCGCCGCCCCCGTCCGGGGGCCTTCCGGGGTCATCGGGGTGATGGCCGCCGCCTCCCCCCTCGACCGGAGAAACCTCACCGAGACCGACCTGAAGCTCCTTTCCGTGATGGCGAACTTCGCGGGAGTGACGATCGAGAACGCCAGCATGGTGGAACGGCTCCACCGGAAGGCGAAAAAACTCTCCGCGCTCTCCGAGATCAGCAGGGCGCTGAACGAAGAGAGCGACCCCGCGGTCCTGTTCCAGCTCATCATCGACCACGCCACGGACCTGATGGGGGCTCCCAGCGGGTCCATGATCCTGATCGACAGGCCCTCCGGCGTGCTGCGCATCCAGGCCGAGAAGGGACTCGGGGCGGAGGTCAAGGAAGAGATCCTCCTCGGGATCGGGGAGGGGGTCACCGGGTGGGTGGCCAAGGAGGGGAAGCCGGCGCTCATCTCCGACGTCACGAACGATTCCCGGTATGTGGAGGCGAACCCGAACGTCCAGTCGGAGCTGGCTGTTCCGATCAAGTGGGGGGACGAGGTCGTCGGCGTCCTGAACCTGGACCACTACATCCGGGACGCCTTCGTGGAAGGGGACCAGGAGCTCCTCACCGCCTTCGCGAACGTCGCGGCGGTGGCGCTGAAGAACGCCAAAATCCTGGGCGGGGCCGGGGACGAAGAGCCGTGACGGTATCCCCGGCGGGTGCCAAAAGCATTCCCTCGAGTCGAAAGATTGTCCATAATGGGCGGATGGTCGCGAATTCCGTCATCATCGCCAGGCCCTTGTGGCCCGTGCTCCGCCGGGCCGCCCGGTTCCTGGCGGACGGGGGGTACCGGGTCGAGGAGGCTACTTCCTGGTCCAAGCTCCTGGACTCCGGGCTTTCCATGAGCCTGCTGTCCGGCATCCTGCTGGGGGAGCACGGGGACACGGCGGAGGAGCTCGAGGTCATCCGGCGGTTCCGGGAACGGAAGGGGGCCCTCGGCGTACCGATCATTCTCGTGGGGGGGATGAACGCCCTCCTCCGGGCAGAGAAGTTCGTGTCGTCCGGCGTGGATCTCGTGCTTCCCGCGGACCTCCGCCCCGACGACCTCGTCGAGCAGGCGCGGCCCCTCCTCCGGTACGGCTCCCTGTACCAGTCGCTGTCGGAATCGAACCGCGAACTCCGCGAGCTTTCCATGCGGGACGACCTGACGGGACTTCCCAACCGGAGGCAGTTCTCCCAGGATCTCGTCCGGAACGCCGAGATGGCCCGTCGAATCGGCCGCTGCCTGTCGTGCATCATAGTGGACATCGACGACTTCAAGCGGATCAACGACGATTTCGGGCACCCGGAGGGGGACAGCGTGATCCGGCAGTTCGGCCAGGTGATCCATTCGGCGAAGCGGGCCTACGACACGGTTGCGCGCCTGGGGGGAGACGAGTTCGCCTGGCTCCTCATGGATGCCGACCCGGACCAGGCGCTCCACGCCGCGGGACGGGCGCACCACATGGTGAGCGGGACGACGTTCGAGGTCGCCGGCAATCCGGTGAAGCTCACCGCCAGCTTCGGCGTTTCCTCCCTCCTGCCGGGGGTGGAGCAAAGCGCCGACGATCTTGTGGCGAACGCGGACCGGGCTTTATACTGGGGGAAGGAAAGCGGGAAGAATGTCGTCCGGTTCTACCCGCCGAAAAAGGTGGAGCAGGATGCAGAGACGGATACTCACCTATCCTGACCCGTTCCTGTCGAAGAGGGCGGTTTCCGTGCCGGGCGTCGACGGGAAGATCCGCGAACTGGTCCGGGACATGTTCGAGACGATGTACGCCTCGAACGGGATCGGCCTGGCGGCGCCGCAGATCGGGGTGGGAAAGCGGGTGATCGTGCTGGACATCTCCCCGGTGGAAGAGACCGCCGCGCCGCTTGCCCTCGTGAACCCCGAGATCGTCGGGAAACAGGGGCAGACCGAAGGGGTCGAGGGGTGTCTGAGCGTCCCCGGCGTCGAGGGGATGGTCTGCCGCCACGAGACCGTCGTCGTCCGGGGGTGGAACGAGAACGGGGACCCGGTCTCCATCGAGGCCTACGGCCTCCTGTCCCGCGTCCTGCAGCACGAGATCGACCATCTGGATGGAATCCTGTTGGTGGACAGGCTCGCCGCCCCAGCTGCCTCTTCGAAGTGATGTCCCGCTATCGCGTGGTCTTCCTGGGAACCCCGGTCTTCGCGGTTCCGTCGCTCGACGCGCTTGCGTGCGCCGAGGAGGTGACGCTCGTCGTCACGAACCCGGACCGCCCCGCCGGCAGGGGACAGGAGCTCACGGCCCCCCCGGTAAAGAAAGAGGCGCAGCGGCTCGGCATCCCGGTGTTCCAGCCGGAGAGGGCGAAGCATTCGGAATCGGTTGCGCGGATCGCCGCCGAGCGCCCCGACCTGATCGTCGTCGCGGCGTACGGGCAGATCCTTCCCCCCTCCATCCTCGACATCCCGGGATACGGCTGCATCAACGTCCACGCCTCCCTTCTTCCCCGGTACCGCGGGGCCGCTCCGATCAACTGGGCGATCGTGCGCGGGGAGACGGTGACGGGGATCACGATCATGAAGATGGACCCCGGGATGGACACGGGGCCGATGCTGCACGTGCGGGAGGAGCCGATCGGGGAGGAGGACACGGCGGAGACGATGCTTCCCCGGCTCGCCGCACTCGGCGCGCAGGCCCTGACCGAGGCCCTCGGGAAGCACCACGCGGGGACCCTCACGGAGACCCCCCAGGACGGGGAGCGGGCGACCTACGCCCCGATGCTTAAAAAAGAGCACGGGAGGATCGACTGGGGCAGGCCCGCCCGGGAGGTGCGGAATCTGGTCCGGGGGATGACTCCCTGGCCCTCCGCGACCACGGACCACGGCGGGAGGATCCTGAAAATCCTTGCCGCTTCGGTCCGGCAGGAAAGCGGGGAGCCCGGGGAGCTGCTCTCGGTCGACCGGGACGGGATCGTGGTCGCCTGCGGAGAAGGGAGCGTCCTGCTCACGAAGGTCCAGCCCGAAGGGGGCAGGGCGATGTCCTCCCGGGAGTACGCGCAGGGACGCCGCGTCCGGAAGGGGGACCGGCTATCCTCGTAAGGGAAGCCGCGCTTCGCATCCTTTCCCGGGTCGACCGGGGAGGGGCGTTTGCGGACATCCTCCTCGACCGGGCAAACCGTTCCCTGTCCGACCCGCGGGACCGCGCCCTGCTCACCGAGCTCGTCATGGGGACGCTCAGGCGCCGCGGCTCACTCGATGCCACCCTTTCCTCCCGCCTCGCCCGGACGGTCGAGACAACCGACGTCTGGGCGCGAAACGCCTTGCGCCTCGGCGCCTACCAGCTCCTTTATACCCGCATCCCCGGGCGGGCGGCGGTCTTCGAAACCGTCAAGGCCGTAAAGACGGTCCGGGGAGAGAAGATCGCCGGGCTGGTCAACGCCGTCCTGCGGGATGTGTCGCGGGCGGGGAAGCCCCCGGCGGTCCCCGCGGCGGAAGAGGCGGACCGGGTGGCGGTTACGCTTTCGGCTCCCGTCGCGCTCGTCTCGGCCCTCACCCGGTCGCTGGGGGAGAGCGAGGCGGCCGCCTTCCTCGCCGACGCCCTGGAAAAGCCCCCCTTCGTGGTCCGCGCCAACCCTTTCCGCGTCACCCGGGACGACCTGCTGGACCGGCTGAAAAGGGCGGGGATGTCCCCCTCGCCCTGCCGGTATGCGCCGGACGGGATCGTGCTGTCCGAGCCCGCCGGCGTGCACGCCGACCCGGGGTTCCGGAAGGGGGAGTACCTGGTGATGGACGAGGGTGCGCAGCTGATCGCGCCGCTTCTTGCCCCCGATACCGGCGAGAAGCTCCTCGACGCGTGCGCCGCCCCCGGGGGAAAGACGACCCACCTCGCGGCCCTTGCCGGCGGGAAGGCCCAAGTCGTCGCGACGGACGTCTCCGAAGGGCGCCTCCGGCTGCTCCGGGAGACGGTGTCGCGCACCGGGGCGGCGGGCGTTGCGACGCGGCGCCACGATTTTCTCGCGGGCCCGCTTCCCAAGGCCGCGGGCCGGTTCGACAAGGTCCTGGTGGACGCGCCGTGCACGGGGATGGGGGTCATCCGGCGCAACCCCGACGCGAAATGGCGGTTCCGGCCGGAAGGGGCTGCGGAGATGGCGCGCCTGCAGGGGGCCATCCTCGACAGCGCCTGGGCGTCCCTGCGGCCCGGGGGGATCCTCGTGTACTGCACCTGCACACCCCTCCGGGAGGAGAACGAGGGGGTGGTGGAGTCGTTTCTTGCCAGGCATGGGGACGGGAAGGCGCACCGGGAAGGGGCGCGGGGCTGGCCGGGGCCCGGGGACGCGTGGACGCCGGAGGGGTTCCTCCGTCTCCTGCCGCATCGGCACGGGACGGACGCGTTTTTCGCGGCGCTGGTCCGGAAGAGCGGCTGAAGGTCGGGCTCCCGGCCGGGCGACGGCCGAATGGAGGGTCCCCTCCCCCCGCCCGCGTGGTAGAATCGGGCGAACCGCCGCGAAAGGGGAACGGAATGGACTATTACATCGCACCCTCCCTGCTTTCGGCCGACTTCGGCCGGCTTGCCGAGGAAGTGAGCGCCGTGGAGAAGGCGGGTGCCGACCTGATCCATCTCGACGTCATGGACGGCCGGTTCGTCCCCAACATCACGATCGGTCCCCCCGTGGTGGCGGCGGTCAAGCGATGTGCGAAAGTCCCCCTCGACGTGCACCTCATGATCGTCGAGCCGGAGCGATACCTCGAAGCCTTCGCGGACGCCGGGGCGGACGTGATCACCATCCACCCCGAGGCGACCACGCACCTTCAGCGGGCACTGGCCCGCGTGCGGGAGCTGGGGAAGAAGGTGGGGGTCTCGCTGAACCCGTCCACGCCCCTTTCGGCCATCGAGTGGGTCCTCACCGACGTCGACATGGTGCTCCTCATGACCGTCAACCCCGGGTTCGGGGGCCAAACGTTTCTTCCCTCGATGACGGGAAAGATCGAGCTTCTGCGTTCGCAGATTTCCCGCGCGGGGCTTCCGGTCGACATCGAGGCGGACGGGGGGATCAAGCCGGACAACGTCGCGGAGGTCGTCCGGGCCGGGGCCAACGTGATCGTCTCCGGCTCCGGGATCTTCGGGACGAAGGATTACGGCAAGACGATCGCCGAGATGCGGAAGAACATTCGCAGGGCGGTTTCCGCCCCCGCGTGACGCGGGCGGGGCGGGGAAGGCCGGACGGGAGGTCAGGGATGAGTCGGGTGGAGATCGGTCTGTGGCAGCTCGAGGCCCGTGCGAGGCGCTGCGTCGAGGCGCTCCGGAAGAACGGGTTCGACGCGGGGTTCTATCCCGGCGCGGAATCGGTGCGGACGCGGGTGCTCGCGGAGTGCGAGAAGGCGGGGTCGATCGGCTTCGGGGGGTCGCTCTCGGTCCGGGAGCTGGGGATCTTCGAGACCCTGGAGGGGAAGGGGAAGACGTTGTTCGACCACGGCCGCGTTCCCCCCGAGCAGAAGGCGGCGGCGCGGATCGGGCAGCTCACCTGCGACCTCTTTCTGACCGGGACGAACGCGGTCACCCTGGACGGGTGCCTGGTGAACCTGGACATGATCGGGAACCGGATCAACGCGATGGCCTTCGGACCNNCGGATCAAGGCGACCGCCGCGCCGAGAAATGCGAAGCGGCTGAAACTTTCCACCCCGTGCGCCACGTCCGGCTTCTGCCAGGATTGCGACTCCCCCCAGCGCATCTGCCGGGTCTACTCCATCATCGAGCGGAAACCGGCCCACTCGGACATCTCCGTGCTCCTGTGCGGCGAGCCGATGGGGCTGTAGCGTATTGACGACCCGTCGGGGCCGCTGGTACCATAGCACGTTCTTTCGGGATGTGGCTCAGCCTGGTAGAGCACCTGGTTCGGGACCAGGGGGTCGCTGGTTCAAATCCAGTCATCCCGACCATCTTCTCAAGCCGTTGCGGGCCGCCTTCCCCGGGGCGGCCCGATTTTTTTCCCCGGGAGGCCTTTCCCGGGAGCCCTCCGCCCGCGTGCACGCGCGCGGTCACGCAACCGGACGAATCCCGGCTGCTCCGGAACCGCCAGGTGGCAGGCCGCGGAAGATTCTGCCCGGTCCTGACGCAGTGAGACGAGCCTCGGGGTGCACCCAATATACGAAAGGAAAGGAGTCGGCATCATGAAGATCGGGTTTATCGGACTGGGGATCATGGGCAAGCCGATGAGCAGGAATCTGCTCAAGGCAGGCTACGAACTTGTGGTGATGGATAAAAACCCGGACGTGATGAATGTCCTGGCTTCCGAAGGCGCCCGGACGGCACCCACGCCGAAAGCGGTCGCGGAAAAGACGGATATCGTGATCACCATGTTGCCGAATTCCCCGGAGGTCAAAGAGGTCGTTCTGGGGGGGGACGGCGTGATTCACGGCGCCAAACCGGGTTCCGTGGTGATCGACATGAGCTCGATCGCGCCGCTGGTGAGCCGCGAGATCGGGCAGCAGTTGGCTGGAAAGGGGGTGGAAATGCTGGACGCCCCGGTCAGCGGGGGGGAACCGAAGGCCATCGACGGGACTCTTTCGGTGATGGTCGGCGGGAAACAAGAGGTGTTTGAACGGACCTGTCCGGTCCTGAAGGCGATGGCCGGCTCCGTTGTCCTGACCGGCGATCTCGGGGCCGGGAATATCACCAAGCTGGCCAACCAGATCATTGTCGCGCTCAATATCGCGGCCATGTCCGAAGCCCTGGTCCTGGCCAGCAAGGCAGGGGTGGCACCGGATCTCGTCTATCAGGCAATCCGCGGGGGGTTGGCCGGAAGCACCGTGCTCGATGCCAAAGCGCCGCTGGCGATGGACCGGAAATTCACCCCCGGGTTCCGCATCCATCTGCATATCAAGGATCTGGCGAACGTACTGGAGACGTCCCACGAAATCGGCGTGCCGCTTCCGCTGACCGCTGCCGTGATGGAGGTGATGCAGGCCCTCAAGGCGGATGGTCTTGGCGATCTGGACCATGGCGGGCTGATCCGATATTACGAAAAGCAGGCGAAGGTCGAGGTGAAACGGTAGCGGGCGGACCTGCCGTTCAGCCGATCACGTGGCGGACGATGATGCCGATCGCGAAGAGCGATACCGCCAGGGCCAGCAGACGGCGGATGGGCTCGCTGCGCATCCGGGTGGAGAGCCGTGCCCCCGCCTGCGCGCCCAGGAGCACCCCGATCCCCATGACCGCCGCAACGGGGAGAACGACCTGGCCGTTGCGCAGGAAGATCAGGGTGCCCGCCAGGCTGGTGATCGCCAGAACGAAGTGCGACGTCGCGGTGGCCGCGTGCACGGGAAGCCCCAGGATGACGATGAGGAAGGGGACGTGGACGATCCCCCCGCCGATGCCGAACAGGCTGGAGATCACGCCGACCAGGAAGCTTAGCACCACCCCCAGACGCATGACCGGAGAGGTAAGCGAGCCCACCTCCGCAGACGTCGGATTCCGCAGTGCCGCTCCGCCGACCATCTGTCCCTTGTGCAGGAGGCCGGCCAGCGCAAGGAGGAAGAGGGCGAAGAGCAGCGTGAACCAGCGCGACCCGAGAAACTGCACGAGCGTGGCGCCCAGGAGGGCCCCGGGAATGGTGGCAACGGCGAAGGCCACCCCCATCCGGTAGAGGACGCGCCGCTGGATCATGTAGGCGACGCTCCCGGAGAGGGCGTTCAGAAATACCACCGAGAGGGAGGTCCCCACCGCCTGCTGGGGGGTGAAGTGGAGTCCGAACAGGAGCAGGGGAACGATCATCCAGCCGCCGCCGGCGCCGATCAGGGTTCCGAGCGTTCCGATCGCCAGCCCCGCGGCAAACAGCAGGGCCATCATTATCATCCGCACCTCCTCAGGCGGCCGGACGGATGCATGCCCCGCCGTGCCGGGAGACCGGTTCCTTGACCGCCGTGATCACGCAACGCCGGACAGCGTATCACGACTTTTCCCGGAAGGACCACCGGGATCGTGGGCGACCCGACGGGAGGAGGCGACACGCTCCCGGCGGTTGGGGTAGAATCCTGTCTCGGGAGGGACAGGATTTGGACCAGACCCCCATGGAAGCGCGTCTTCATATGGAAATGCTGCCGCAGCCCGATCCCGAAACGTGCGGGCCGACGGCCCTGCACGCCGTGTACCGGTATTACGGGGACGACATTTCGCTTGGCCGGACGGTTTCCGAAGTCCCCATGCTGGAAACGGGCGGAACGCTCGCCCCGCTGCTTGCCTGCCATGCCCTGCGACGGGGTTACAGCGCGATCGTCTATACGTACGACCTGCAGCTGGTCGACCCGACCTGGTTTCTGCCCGGGAAGGCGGACATCCGCGAACGGCTGGAAGCCCAGATGGGAGTGAAGAGGGATCCGAAGCTTACGACCGCGTCCCGTGCCTACCTGGAATTCCTGGCCCTCGGCGGGGAGCTGCGGTATGCGGACCTGACCAGCCGCCTGATCCGGAAATATCTGCTGCGGTCCCTGCCGATCATCACGGGCCTGAGCGCCACCTATCTCTACGGGAGCGCGCGCGAATTCGGGCCGAACGCCGACTACGACGACGTGCGGGGGGAGTCGGCCGGCCACTTCGTGGTCCTGTGCGGCTACAACCGGGAGAACCGGACCGTGCTCGTGGCGGACCCCCTGAAGACCAAGCCGGGCACGGAGAAGCCGAACTACGAGGTCAGCATCGACCGCGTCATCTGCTCGATCCTGCTCGGCGTTCTCACCTACGACGGCAACCTGCTCGTCCTTGCGCCCCGGGAGGAGAAAAAAGGGACCGCCCGTGTCCACGCTCATCGTCGTTGACGATCTGGCCGACTGGCCATCCGGCATCCCGGGGGTCGAGGTCGCCCTGGCGCGATCGTACCTGACCGATCCCCGTTTCCTCGAACATCGCGGCACGAAGGTCTTCAACCTCTGCCGGTCCTTCCGCTACCAGAGCCTGGGCTACTACGTGTCGCTGCTGGCCACGGCAAGAGGGCACAAGCCGCTCCCCGGCATCTCCACGATCCAGGACCTGAAATCGCAGACCGTCATCCGGGTTGCCTCCATCGAGCTGGACGAGATCATCCAGAAGTCCTTTGCCCCTCTCCAGGGCCGGGAATTCGTCGTCAGCATCTATTTCGGGCGGAATCTCGCCAGGCGGTACGACCAGCTGAGCCAGCACCTGTTCAAGCTGTTCCCGGCGCCGCTCCTGCGGGCGAATTTCGCGTGGAACGAGCGATCCGGGAAATGGTTCCTCCAGGGGATCAGCCCCCTGGCGGCCGGCGAGATCCCGGAGGAGCACCGGGAGTTCGTCGGCGAGGAAGCCCAGAAATATTTCCAGGGGGCCCGGCGGGTCGGGGGGAGGAAGGCCCGCGCCCGCTTCGACCTGGCGATCCTCGTGTCCCCCGGCGAGACGGAGCCTCCCTCCGACGGGAAAGCCCTGCACCGGTTCCAGAAGGCGGCCGAGAAGGTGGGGCTTCGGCCCGAGCTCATCGAGAAGGACGATTTCAGCCGGCTGGGCGAATTCGACGCCCTCTTCCTCCGCGAGACCACCAGCGTCAACCATCACACGTACCGGTTCGCCAGGAAGGCCGTCGCCGAGGGGATGGTGGTGGTGGACGACCCCGAGTCGATCCTCAAGTGCA
>DOTC01000091.1 GCA_003513855.1 Deltaproteobacteria bacterium
TTGATCCCGTAATGGTCGGCGTGGATGGCCACGGGCACGGTGATCCCCATCTCGTTGCAGAGAGCGTCGACGATGCGCGCCATGTTCCAGTAGTTGACGGCGCAGTACGCCTTCTGGCCCCCTTCCGACTTGGCGATTTCGATGATCACGGGGGCATGGGCCCTCTGGGCGGCCGAAAGCGCCCCCCGGATGACGAAGTAGTTGCGCCCGTTGGCGGCCATGGCGATGGCCTTCCCCCTGGCCCGCATCGCCCGGTCGACGACCTTGCCGCTGACGATCAGCGCCCTCGAGGTCGGGAACAGGGACTGGATGTTGGGGGGGCGCCCCACCTGAAGGGCTTTCTCGAAATCCGCCGCATACGACATGGGAGGTCTCCTTGAAAGTGAGTTGAAGCAACTGAAAAGGATTTTCCCCCGGATCGGCCCCGGCGGCAAGCCTTCTTGCAAACCGTTCCGACTTCAGCGAAGGGTGTGATCCGTCCTTCCGGGGAAACCGCAGTGGCTTCCGTCGTCACCGGGGCGGCGCCTCCGATCGCCCGACTCCCCAGGTGCACCAGATGCCAATCCGTCGGCACTCCTTCGACGGCGGAATGCTGGCACATCGGGGAGACGAAGACCCGGTTCTTGAATTACCGTTCCCTCAGGCGGAGGGGGGAAAACAGGTGCGCCCTGTTCATGAAGGATCCTCCTTTCCAAAACGGGGGCTGCCCCCCGGGATCCCCTCCCCGGCAGCCCCACCCAGTACCCTACCTTCCTCTCAACCCGATTCCTCCTTTTTTCAGCGACGGACAGCAGGGATCTTGACACCCTCCTTCCCGTGTTCTACTCTGTCTCTACCGATTGAGTGCTCACTCGGTAGGGGATGCTGTTTATGGGGGAGCCAAGCAGGCGCGACGCCATCCTGGACGTCGCATCGCGCCTTTTCGCGGAAAAAGGCTACAACAACACCACCACCGCGGAGATCGCCCAGGAGGCGGGGGTCGCCGAGGGGACGCTCTACCATCATTTCGGGAGCAAGGACGGGATCTTCCTCACCATCTTCGACGAGATGGTGGAGGAGTACATGGTCGGGGCGGAACGCCTGGCCGGAGAAGGAACGAACGGGGCGGGAGCGCTTTCCAGCCTCATCCGGTTCCACTTCGAATACCTCGAGCAGAACAAGAACCGCTTCCTCGTGATCCTCCGGGATTTTCCGAATCATCTCGCCACGGAAAACGACGGTCGTTCCGCGGAGAGCCGGAACCGGTTCCGCCGCATGACCGATATCCTGTCCCTGGTTCTGACACAAGGGGTGAACGACGGCACTCTTCACCCGAGCTTCCCCATCCGGGACACGGCTGCCCTTCTCCGGGGAATCCTCTACGGGACCACGCGCCACAGCATGCTGGGGATCATCGACACCCCCCTTTCCCGTCTCTCCCGCGTGGTCGAAGGATATTGCCTGAAGGCGCTCTCCCCTCCCCCGGGCGGCAAGGGGACACGGCGGAAGAGGGGGACGAAATGAGCCTTCGGCGCGGCACTTCGGTCGTGGCGGCGTTGGCCCTCTTCCTGTCGTTCGGGAATATTCCCTGCCGGGCGCAGGAACCGCCTCCGGGCGGCGCCTCTCCCCCCGAGGGAAACCGGGGGGAAACCGCATCGGTCGGAAACGACAACGCCGCCGGGACCGGGGTCGTTTGGACCGTGGATGACGTCGTGGGAATCGCGGTCTCCCGGCATCCCCTGGTCGGCCAGGCCGACGCGGAAACGGTTGCGGCCGTCGCGCGGAAGGGGCAGGCCACATCGGGATATTACCCGACGATCGGCCTTTCCACCGGATATACCCGTTCCCGTACGCTGGCCTACTCGAGCGATCGAAGCGTGACCGGCACCTCCCCCTATGTCCTGGGCACCATCTCCCAGACCCTCTCGGATTTCGGGCGGACGCGAGCCGGCGTAAACCGCACCGGATCGCTCGTATCCGCCGCCGCGGAGAGCGGACAATCGACCCGGCACGATGTCGCCCTGGAGGCGAAGATCGCCTACTTCGACGTCCTCCGGGCGCAGAAGATCGTGGATGTCGGTCGCGAGACGCTTTCGCAGCGGGAGTCGCTCCTTGCGCAGGTGCAGGCCTTTTACGAGGCGGGGGTCCGGGCCCGGATCGACGTCGCCCGCGCGGAAGCGAACCTCTACCAGGCACGCGCCGAAATGACCACCGCCCTGAACGACCTCGCGGTGGCGCGGGTCACCCTGCTGAACCGGATGGGAATCGACCAGCCGAGGGATTTCCGTCTCGCGGACACCCTCCCCGCGATTACGGTCCCGGGGGATCTCGAGTCGTGGCTCGCCGAGGCGGAGGCGTCCCGCCCGGAACTGCGCTCGATCCGGGAAAACGAGCAGGCGGCGGAATTCGGGCTTCGCGCGGCCCGCGCAAACTACTATCCCATCCTCGCGGCGGCCGGCGGGTACGGGTACGCCGCGGAAGATTTCCCCCTGGTACAGAACTACAACATCTCCGTTCTTCTCAATTTCCCCCTTTTCTCGGGATTCCTCACGCGGGAAGAGGTCAAGGAGGCGAAAGCGTCCCTCGATGCGACGAGGTTCGCCGCAACCGACCTTCGGCGACTCGTCCGGCTCGAGGTGGAGGCGGCGGCCCTCGCCGTCCGGGAGGCATCCGAGCGCTTTGAGGCGCGCCGGAAGCAGAAGGAGGCGGCCGGGGAAAACCTGCATCTTGCGAGGGAACGGTACAACGTGGGGGCGGGAGACATCATAGAAATGATCGACGCGCAGGTGCAGATGACCCAGGCGGAGGTCGCCGTGATCGAGGCGGTCTACGATTCCTATATTTCCAAAGTCACGCTCCAGCGAGCGATAGGGAGATAAACCGTTGATTCGTCGATGCCGTTCCGTTCGACCGTTCCGGTTCCTTGGCCGCCGATCCCTTGTGGTGCTGCCTCTTCTGGTCGCGGCCCCCTGTTTCCTCTCCGGGTGCTCCCGGGATTCGAACTCCAAGGTGATCGGGGAACAACGAAAGGCCGTCCCCGTGACGGTCGCCACGGCGGTCAGGAAGGACTTCCCCGTCCAGGTCCGCGCCATCGGATCGGTGGAGGCATTCTCCACCGTCACCATCAAGAGCCTGGTGCCCGGGCAGATCACCAAGGTGGCCTTCCGGGAAGGCCAGGACGTGAAGAAGGGGGACCTTCTCTTCGAGATCGACCCCGTTCCCTACGAGGTGGCGCTGAAGGCGTCGGAGGCAGCGCTGGCCAAGGACCTGGCGCTCAGGGAAAACGCCGAGAAAGGGGCGAAGCGGTACGGTCTCCTGATCGAGAAGGACCTGATCCCCAGGGAGCAGTACGACCAGGTGACCGCCAACCTGGGCGCCCTCGAAGCCACGGTGAAAGCAGACGAAGCCCAGGTGGAGCAAAGCCGCGTGCGGCTCGGCTACTGCTTCCTCCGATCGCCCATCGACGGCAGGACGGGCAATCTCTCCGTGAACCGGGGCAATATCGTCAAGGAAAACGACACGAAGCTCGTGGTCATCAACCAGGTCGTTCCCATTTACGTCACGTTTTCCGTGCCCGAGCAGCGCCTCGGGGAAATCCGGCGGCGCCAGGACGCGGGAAACCTGCCCGTCGAGGCGATTCTCCCCGGGGATGAGGGACACCCCGTCCGGGGGGCCCTCGACTTCATCAGCAACGAGGTCGACAGGACCACGGGGACGATCCAGCTGAAGGGGAAATTCGCCAACGCGGACAGGCGCCTCTGGCCCGGTCAGTTCGTCAACGTGTCGCTCACCCTCGCCGTGCAGCGTGACGCGGTCCTCGTTCCCACCCAGGCGATCCAGACGGGACAGGAAGGCCGGTACGTGTTCGTCGTCGGGCCGGATCAGGCCGCGGAGATGCGTCCCGTCACGGTCGGCCTGTCCCAAGGAGGGGATACCGTCGTCGAACAGGGTGTCCAGGCCGGGGAGCAGGTGGTCACCGATGGCCAGCTCGGGCTGGTCCCGGGATCCCGCATCGAGGTGAAGAGCCCGGAGGCGGGCAGAGAGAAGGCTTCTTGAACCTCTCCGATCCGTTCATCCGCCGTCCCGTCATGACCACCCTGGTGATGCTCGCCATCCTTCTGTTCGGCATCATGGGGTACCGGAAGCTTCCGGTGAGCGACCTGCCCAACGTCGACTTTCCGACCATCCTGGTCACGGCGAATCTCCCGGGGGCAAGCCCGGAAACGATGGCCTCCTCCGTGGCTACCCCCCTGGAGAAAGAGTTCTCCACGATCGCGGGGATCGATCAGATGACCTCGAGCAGCGGGCTCGGGCTCACCCAAATCACCCTCACGTTCGACCTGAGCCGCAACATCGACGCCGCCGCCCAGGACGTGCAGGCGGCCATCGCCAAGGCGGCCTCCCAGCTGCCGCAGGATATGCCCTCTCCCCCCTCGTACCAGAAGGTCAATCCCGCGGACCGTCCGATCCTGTACTTCGCCCTGTACTCCCCGACCCTTTCCCTGTCGGTCGTGGACGAGTACGCGGAGACGTTCATCGCCCAGCGCGTTTCCATGATCAGCGGGGTCGCCCAGGTCTCCGTGTTCGGCTCCCAGAAGTATGCCGTGCGCGTGCGCCTCGATCCCGACAGCATGGCCGTGCGCGGGATCGGGATCGACGAGGTGGCCGCGGCGATCTCCCAGGGGAACGTGAACCTGCCCACGGGGACCCTGTCCGGGCCCCACCAGGCCTTCACGGTGGAGACGCGAGGCCAGCTCATGGAGGCGGATGCCTACCGCCCGCTGGTGGTCGCATACCGCAACGGTTCTCCCGTGCGCCTCCAGGACATCGGAAGTGTCGTAGACGGCGTGGAAAACGACAAGGTGGCGAGCTGGTACAACAACAGGCGCGCCATCGTCCTTGCCATCCAGCGCCAGCCGGGCACCAACACGGTGGAGGTGGTGGATTCGATCCGCCGGCTCCTTCCGACGTTCCGCGCACAGATGCCGGCGTCGATCGAGCTCGCCATCCTCTACGACCGGTCCGTGTCGATCCGCGACTCGGTGAACGACGTGCAGTTCACCCTCTTCCTGGCGATCTGCCTCGTCGTTCTCGTGATCTTCCTCTTCCTGCGCAACCTGTCGGCAACGCTGATCCCGAGCCTCGCGGTGCCGATGTCGGTCGTGGGGACCTTCACCGTCATGTACCTGATGGGGTACAGCCTGGACAACCTGTCCCTCATGGCCCTGACCCTCTCCGTGGGGTTCGTGGTGGATGACGCCATCGTGATGCTGGAGAACATCGTCCGGCACATGGAGCGGGGGGAGGACGTGAAGACGGCGGCATTCCGGGGATCCAGGGAGATCGGCTTCACCATCCTGTCGATGACCCTGTCTCTGGCGGCCGTCTTCATCCCCGTGCTGTTCATGGGGGGGGTCGTGGGGCGTTTGCTCAACGAGTTCGCCGTCACGATCGGCGCGGCGATCCTGGTCTCGGGCTTCGTGTCCCTGACCCTGACCCCCATGCTCTGCAGCCGGTTCCTGCGTCCGCCGGGGGAAGAGAAGCACGGCCGCGTCTACCAGGCCTCGGAGCGCGTCTTCGACGGAATGCTCTCCGTCTACGACCGGAGCCTCCGGTGGGTATTGCGGTACCGCCGCACCACGATCCTGTTTTCCGCCGTCCTGCTCCTCGTGACAGCGTACCTGTTCGTCGTCATTCCCAAGGGGTTCCTCCCGACCGAGGACACCGGGATGATCTTCGGCTTCACCGAGGCGGCGCAGGGCATCTCGTTCGAGTCGATGAAGGAGCACCAGCAGGCGCTTGCTGCCGTCGTCGCCGCCGACCCAAACGTGGAGTCCTTCATGTCGAGCATCGGCCCGAGCGGGCCGAACGTGGCGAGCAACTCGGGGCGCATCTTCATCCGGCTCAAACCCCACAAGGAGCGCGATCTGAGCTCGGACGAGATCATCCAGTCCCTGCGCCCGAAGATCTCGAAGATTCCCGGCATCCGGGCGTTCCTGCAGAACCTTCCCCCGATCCGCATCGGGGGGCAGCTGACCAAGAGCCAGTACCAGCTGACGCTGCAGAGCCCGGACACGGAGGACCTCTACCGCATGGCGCCGGTGCTCGAGGCAAGGGTGAGGGAGATCCCGGGACTCCAGGACGTGACGAGTGACCTGCAGATCAAGAACCCGCAGGTCAACGTGCAGATCGAACGGGACAAGGCGAAATCGATGGGCATCACCGCGCAGCAGATCGAGGACGCCCTCTTCAGCGCCTACGGTTCGCGCCAGATCTCCACCATCTTCACCCCGAACAATACCTACAAGGTCATCCTGGAGGTGGAGCCCCGGTACCAGACCGACGCGGAGGCCCTTTCCCGGCTCTACGTCCGTTCCTCCTCCGGCCTCCTTGTCCCCTTGAACGCCGTGGCCACGATGACGGCGGGAGTCGGGCCCCTTCTCGTGAACCATCTCGGGCAGCTGCCTTCGGTCACCATCTCCTTCAACCTTGAGCCCGGAGTGTCCCTGGGCCAGGCGGTAGCGGCGGTGGACCGGGTCGCGCGCGCCACGCTGCCCGTGTCGATCACCACCAGCTTTCAGGGGACCGCGCAGGCCTTCCGGGATTCGCTCCGGGGGATGGGGCTCCTGCTCGCGATGGCCATCCTGGTCATCTACCTCGTCCTGGGGATCCTCTACGAGAGCTTCATCCACCCCCTGACGATCCTGTCCGGGCTTCCCGCTGCCGGGATCGGGGCGCTGGCGGCGCTGATGATCTTCCGGATGGACCTCTCTCTCTACGCATTCGTGGGCGTCATCATGCTGGTGGGGATCGTGAAGAAGAANNGCCATCATGATGATCGACTTCGCTCTCGACGCGGAGCGCAAGGAGGGGAAAGGCCCCGCGGAGGCGATCTACGAAGGGTGTCTCGTCCGTTTCCGCCCCATCATGATGACCACGATGTCCGCCCTGATGGCCACCCTGCCGATCGCCATCGGTTTCGGCGCGGGGGCGGAGGCCCGAAGACCGATGGGGATCGCCGTCGTGGGCGGCCTTCTGTTCTCGCAGCTCATCACCCTCTACATCACGCCGGTGATCTACACGTTCATGGACGAGTTCCAGACAGCCCTCCGGGAACGGATGCAGCGGATCCCGGGCATCCTGGGCGGCAACCGGACAAGGCCGGTCCTTCCGTACGATCCCTCCGCCGGACTGCCCGCGGAGGGAGAAAATCCAGGAAGAACAGGGGGAGGACCCGCCGCCGGTTGATCAGTACGTGGCCAACGGGTACCAGCCCAAGGTCGAGGTCTGAATCTCGCAGTCCCAAGCAAAAAAAAGGCCCGCGAGGGGTTTTTCATTCCGGTCTCGGGTCGCCGGCGACGACGGCCCGCTGACCCCGCCGGATCGGGTGAGCATCGGGAATTCCGATCCGGACGTCCTGACCCACTCCCCACCCTTGTTCTGGGAGACTCCCCCGCTGGGGGAGTAGACTGGGAGGGTAATCGCAGCAGAGTCGGCGGAGAACTCATGTCGGAACTGATCCTGGCGCGCATCCAGATGGCGATCTTCTTCGTCTTCCACATCCTGTTCGCCGTGGCGGGGATGGGGATGCCGGTCCTGATGGTCCTCGCGGAGGGGGCCTTCCTGCGGACCGGCAAGGCCGTGTACGCCGACCTGGCCCGGCGGTGGGCCCGGGGCACCGCCGTGCTCTTCGCGGTCGGGGCCGTCTCCGGTACGGTGCTCTCCTTCGAACTCGGGCTGCTCTGGCCCCGCTTCATGGAATTCTCGGGAGGCGTGATCGGCCTGCCCTTTGCGCTCGAGGGGTTCGCCTTCTTCACCGAGGCGATCTTCCTGGGGATCTACCTGTACGGCTGGGAGAAGGTTTCTCCGCGCCTGCACCTGTCCGCGGGGGTGATGGTGGCGCTGGGAGGGGTCCTCTCCGGCGTGTTCGTGGTGTCCGCCAACGCCTGGATGAACAGCCCCGCGGGGTTCGTCCTCGAGGGGGGAAGGCCTGCCGCCATTTCCCCGCTGTCGGCGATGGCTAACCCCGCGTGGAAGAGCGAGGCGATCCACATGACCCTGGCGGCCTTCGCCGCGACCGGATTCGCCGTCGCGGGGATCCACGCGTTCCGGTTGCGGCGGGAGACGGGAAACCGCTTCCATCGCGCGGCGTTCGTCATCGCGCTGTCGGTCGGGGGGGCGGCTGCGGTCCTGCAGCCCCTGAGCGGCGACATAAGCGCCCGCTTCGTGGCCCGCAGCCAGCCGGTGAAGCTGGCCGCAATGGAGGGGCAGTTCCGGACGGAGCGCGGCGCGCCCCTGCGGATCGGCGGCCTGCCGGACCCCGTGCGGGAAACCACCCCGTACGCGATCGAGATCCCGCGCGGGTTGAGCCTCCTCGCCTTCCACGACCCGAGCGCCGAGGTCCTCGGGCTGTCCTCGGTTCCCCGGGACGAGCGGCCCGATCCGAGGCCGGTCCACGCGGCGTTCCAGGTCATGGTCGCCTGCGGGATGTGCATGGCGGCCGTGGCATTCGCGGGCGCCCTTCTCGGGTGGAGGCGCCGGGAGGCCTTTTTCGGCCGGCCGTTTCTGCTTGCCGCCTCGGCCTGCGGACCGCTGGGGCTTCTCGCCGTGGAGGCCGGCTGGGTCGTGACCGAAATGGGGCGGCAGCCCTGGATCATCTACAAGGTGATGCGAACCTCGGAGGCGGTGACGCCGGTGGGGGGGCTCGCCCTGCCGCTCGTCTTTTTTTCCCTGATCTATCTCGCCCTTGGCATCTTCGCGGTGCGGATGCTGCAGCGGGAGCTGGCGGAAAGCCCCTCCTTCCCCGGAGAGGAGGGATGACAGCATGACCTCCCTGCCGGGCCTGGCGGCGTGCTCCATCCTGGCCTCCCTCGTGCTCTACGCGCTCACGGGCGGGGCGGATTTCGGCGGGGGAGCGTGGGCCCTGTTCAACCGGGGGCCACGGGCGGAGGAACGGGAACGCCTCATCGTTCAGGCCATCGGCCCCGTCTGGGAGACGAACCATATCTGGGTCATCGTCGCCATCGTCGTCCTGTTCACGGGGTTCCCCGGGGCGTACGCCCTTCTCTCCACCGCCCTGTTTCTTCCGGTCACCCTGGTCCTCGCCGGGATCGTCTTACGGGGGGCGGCCTTTGCCTTCTACTCATACCACCTGCATCGGGAGCGCAGGGCGGCCGGGTGGGAAACGCTCTTTGCCGCCTCCAGCCTTCTTACGCCGTTTCTGCTGGGGGTCATTCTCGGAGCGGTTTCCTCAGGCATGATCCGGGGCACGGGCCTGGCCAACCTGGCAAGCGGGACGCGCTCCTGGCTCGCCGCCTTCCCTCTCTCCGTCGGAATGCTGACCCTTTCCTCCTTCTCTTACCTGGCGGCGGTCTACCTCATTCTCGAAACCGACGTTCCCGAGCTCCGGGAGGATTTCCGGCTCCGCGCGCTGGTATCCCTCGCCGTCGTGGTCCTCCTATCCGCCGCCATCCCCTTGTTCTCCGGCGGGGGAGCCCCGGATTTTCACCGGGCCCTGACGGGAAGCTTCTGGTCCCTGCCGCTGCTCGGGGGGAACGCCCTGGCGGCCATCGGCGCAGGGGTTTTCCTGCGCCGACGCGCGTATCGGCTCGCCCGGGTCTGCGCCGCCGCGCAGGTGACCCTCCTTCTCGCCGGCTGGGGCCTGGCCCAGTATCCCTTCCTGATCCGGCCGGACCTCACGATCCGGGCGGCCGCCGCCTCGCCGGCGATGCTGCGCCTGCTGCTGGCCGCCCTCGGCGCCGGCGCCCTCCTGCTCTTCCCCGCCATCTTCCTCCTGCTCCGGGTGTTCAAGAGAAAGGCCCTCTTTGGCCGCTGACCGGGACGGCATCCTGCGTCACCCGTCATGGAGAATCTCTGAAAACCCCTATTCGATATGCCATACTTTTTTTGGTTCGATGACCCGGGAGGAAACCCGATGAAAAGTCAAAGAAAGACCATCCAATGCCAGATCTGTAAAAAAGAGATGAGGATGGGGGAGGTCGTTCCCGCGGAGCTGGTCCGGGATTCCGTCATCGAAACGATCCGGAAGTCATCCCCGGACTGGTCCGCAGGCGGGTACATCTGTATTCCCGATCTGAACCGATTCCGGGCGGAACATGTCAAAAAGGTTCTCGAGGCGGAAAAGGGCGAGGTGGCGGACCTGGAGNNGCGCACCTTCGGGGAGCGGCTGGCGGACCGGATCGCGGAATTCGGCGGCAGCTGGCGATTCATCCTCCTTTTCGGCGCGATCCTGTTCACGTGGATCGCGATCAATTCCGTCGCCCTGCTCTCGAAGCCCTTCGACCCTTACCCCTACATTCTCCTCAACCTGGTTCTCTCCTGTCTCGCCGCCATCCAGGCCCCGGTCATCATGATGAGCCAGAANNCTCAAGGCGGAGCTGGAGATCCGGAACCTGCACGAGAAGATGGACCATCTCCTTTTGCGCCAGTGGCAAAAGCTCGTGGACATCCAGCAGATCCAGATGGACCTGATGGAGGAGATCGCCCGCAAGACATCGAAGTGAGGGAAGGACGCGGGGCGCACTCCCCGGAGAAGTGCAGATGGGCAACCTGAGACCGGCGAAACTCCTCCCCTTTCTGGGCGTCCTCCTTTTCGGCCTCGCCCTGTGGGTTCTGCACCGGGAGCTCGAGACCGTTCATTATGCCGACGTCGTGCGCGAGATCCGGGCGCTCCCTCCGTTCCGGGTCGTCCTCGCGCTTGCGCTTGCCGCTCTCGGCTACCTCGCTCTCACGGGGTACGACGCTACCGGGGTGCGCTACATCCGTCATCCCCTTCCCTACACCCGGACGGCGCTGGTCTCTTTCATCAGCTATGCGGTCAGTCAAAACGTGGGCGGTTCCCTCCTTTCCGGCGGGTCGGTGCGCATGCGCCTCTATTCGCAGTGGGGATTCTCCACCATGGAGATCATCAAAGTGGTGGCCTTCGGCGCCCTGACCTTCTGGGTGGGGCTCTTTTCGGTAGGGGGGGTCTTCCTCCTGCGGGGTCCCCTTCTCCTCCCCGCGGGATTTCCCGTCTCCCCCGGTGCGTTACGCCTCGTTGGGGCGGTCCTTCTTTCCGTTGTTGCCGCGTACCTTTTCCTCTGTGCCTTCCGCCGGACCCCTCTTCGGGTGAAGGATTGGGAGTTCCCCCTTCCCTCCCTGCGCCTTGCCCTGCTCCAGGTGATCCTCGGCTCGCTCGACTGGNNCAGGACTGGCAAGCCACGTTCCCGGGGGGGTGGGCGTCTTCGAGACGGTGCTCCTGCTCCTGCTCTCTCCCCGCGTCGGGCGGGATTCCATGATCGGGGCGATGCTGGTCTACCGGGCGGTCTACTACCTCCTCCCGCTGGCCATTGCCGCGACGGCGATCGGCACCTACGAAGCGGTTCGGCGCAAGGAGATGNNTTACCACCTTCGCCGGGGGAGTCATCCTCCTGTTCTCGGGAGCAACCCCGGCGGAGGGGGCCCGACTTGCCTGGCTGGCCGACTTCCTTCCCCTGCCCGTGATGGAGTTGTCCCATTTTCTCGGAAGCGTTGCCGGGGTCGGGCTGCTGTTCCTGGCGAGAGGGATTCAGCTGCGGCTCGATTCGGCCTATTTCCTCTCGGCGGGAATTCTTTTTACCGGGATCGTCCTCTCCCTGGTCAAGGGACTCGACTACGAGGAAGCGGTTGTTCTGTCCATGATGCTTCTTGTCCTGCTGCCCTGCCGTCGTCATTTCTACCGGAAGACCTCCCTCGTCAGCGAGCGCTTCACGCCCGAGTGGACGGCGATGATCTTTCTGGCCCTCCTGGCTGCGGCATGGTTGGGGGTCTTCTCCTACAAGCACGTGGAGTACTCGCAGGAGCTCTGGTGGAGGTTCGTCCTCCACGGAAACGCGCCCCGATTCCTTCGCGCCACCGCGGGGACGGCCGCCGTCGCGATGATTATTGCCCTTGCGAAGTTGTTCCACGCTGCAGCGCCCTCTCCGGAGATCCCCGGGGAAGAGGAGCTGGAGAAGGCCCAGGGGATCGCCGGGAAATCCCGGCACACGAACGCCAACCTCGGTCTTCTCGGGGACAAGGCGCTCCTGTTCAGCGACAGCGGGAACTCCTTCCTCATGTACGCGGTACAGGGACGGAGCTGGGTGGCCTTGGGAGATCCGGTCGGACCATCGGAAGAGCACTCCGAGCTGGCCTGGCGGTTCCACGAGAGGTGCGACCGCCACGACGGGTGGACCGTTTTCTACGAAGTGCCTGCGGAAAGCCTCCCCCTCTACCTGGACCTCGGGCTGACGCCGCTGAAGCTGGGGGAGGAGGCCCGCGTCCCCCTGGAGACATTTTCTCTCGAAGGCAGCGCGCGCAAGGAACTCCGCCACGTGGATCGCAGGTCGAAGAAGGAAGGGGCCGCCTTCGAGGTCGTCCCGGCGAAAGACGTCGGTCCCCTGTTGCCGGAACTGAAAGAGGTTTCGGACGCCTGGTTAAAGGAGAAGGATACGGGGGAGAAGGGATTCTCCATCGGGTATTTCGACGAGAGGTACATCAAAAGATTTCCGGTGGGGATTGTTCGCAAGGGAGAGAAGATCGCGGCGTTTGCGAACATCCTGGAGGGATTCGGGAAAGAGGAGATCTCCGTGGATCTCATGCGCTACCTGCCCGGTTCCCTCCACGGAACGATGGACTTCCTGTTCCTCCAGTTGATGCTCTGGGGGAAGCAGGAAGGGTACCGGTGGTTCAACATCGGGATGGCACCCCTCTCCGGAATGGGGGACCGGGAGCTTACCCCCCTTTGGAACCGGGTCGGGACCTTCCTGTACCGGCACGGGGAGCATTTCTACAACTTCCAGGGGGTGAGGCAGTACAAGGAGAAGTTCGACCCGGTGTGGGAACCGAGGTACCTCGCTTCTTCCGCGGGAATCGCCCTCCCCCGGATTCTGGCCGGCATCGGGATTCTCATCTCGCGGGGAATCAAGGGGGTGGTGGGAAAATGAAGGGCTGCCGGATACGCCCTAGGGGTAGATCCGCTTCACGATCTTTCCCAGCGACAGCCCCTGGACGATGATCGAGAACACCACCGTG
This sequence comes from Deltaproteobacteria bacterium, assembly GCA_003513855.1. Classification (GTDB taxonomy): domain Bacteria; phylum Desulfobacterota; class Deferrimicrobia; order Deferrimicrobiales; family Deferrimicrobiaceae; genus CSP1-8. The sequence continues at coordinate 13,030 of DOTC01000091.1, forward strand.
ATGTAGGTCATGACCAGGATGACGTCCCGCTGCGGGCCGACGGGCAGGGAGAGCGCCAGCGCCACCGAGATGCCGCCGCGCAGACCTCCCCAGGTCAGGATCCGGACCGCTCCGGGGCTGAAGCGGCGGAACGGCCGCAGGGCCCCGACCGTCAGCCCGACGCTGATCCACCGGGCCAGCAGGGTGACCCCGATCCCCGCGATCCCGGCGATGACGTACCCCCGGTTGAACGGGATCACCTGGATCTCCAGCCCGATCAGCAGGAACAGCANNCGTGTATCCCCCCATGACGAGGGCCAGCGTGATGATCACCTCGACCTGGTAGTTGTTGACCCCCTTGAGCATCCGGTACGCCAGAAAACCGAAGAGCAGGCCGAGCGCGGCGCCGCCCACCGTTTCCATGAGAAAGAGGGAAAAGGCTTTTCCGACCGCGACGTCGACCCCTCCGCCGGACAGTTCGAGGAGGATCAGGAAAACGACCACGCCGATCCCGTCGTTGAACAGGGACTCGCCGGCGATCTTGATTTCCAGGCTTTTCGGGATCCCGGCGGTTTTCAGGATCCCGAGGACGGCCACCGGATCGGTGGGGGAGATGAGGGCGCCGAAGAGCAGGCAGTGGATGAAGGGGATCGGTATGCCCAGGACCTCGAGGAGCAGCCAGGAGAGCCCCCCGACGAGGAATGTAGAGGCGACCACGCCCGCCGTCGCCAGCAGCGCGACCAACCATTTCTGCCCCGACAGCTCCTCCAGCTTGATATGCAGGGCCCCGGCGAACAGCAGGAAGGACAGCATCCCGTGGAGAAGCGCCTTGTTGAAGTCGATCCCCCCCAGGATCTCGGCCGACTGTCTCTGGACCGCCCCCAGTCCGAACATCCCCATTCCGGCGATCCCGAGCGAAACCAGCATGGAGATGACCATCACGCCGATGGTGGTGGGGAGCCCGATGGTGCGGTAATTGACGTAGCTGAAGAGCGCCGTGAGGACGATCAGGACGGCCGCGATCTCGAACAGCCCCATCTGCCTCAGGTCTCCTCCGTTCCCCGATTCCAGCAGACTTCCTTCGCCTTTTGTTGTACCACCGGAGGAGGATCACGGGCTACAGCTGCTGCACAGCCCCCCTTTTCCTACGGGGTCTGCAGTCCGTTCCGTTTTCCCTCCGAAATCCGATAGAGACGGGGCTCATTTCCCGTTCCTCTGCCCCATTACTTCCGGCAACGGTGTGCCCGACGCCCCCGATGGGGGATTGATGCCGAGATAGGCCGACAGGGTCGGCGCGATGTCGTAGGGGGTCACCGGCCGGGTGATCCGCGCGGCCCCCACGCCGTTTCCGGCGAAGATCACCGGGACGTGGGTATCGTAGCGCCAGGGCGAGCCGTGGGTGGCGGCGACTCTCAGGCCGTCGAAGTCGTTGATGAAGGTGTGGGGCGCGAACACGATATAGATGTCGCCCGAGCGGTCGGGGTCGTGGTTGCGCAGCACGGCACCCATCTGCCAGGTATCCGGCACATCCCCCTTGAGCAAGGCATCACTGGAAACCGCAAGCGCCACGCCGGGGAACTTGACCAGCTCGGCGGCGACCGCGCGTTCGACCTCGCCCTGGTCGAGACCCCGCTGGCGGATGAGCTCGCGGTTCAGGTAGAGGTAGGGGTGGAAGTAGGTCTGGATCAGTTCCTCGCCGATGCCAAATCGCTTCTTCAGGGCTTCGATCGCCGGCTGGCGGTCGAGCGCCTTGGGATCGAAGTACCCGGCCTCGATGCCGAGATCCTTCAGGTACCCGGGCACCTCGGGGGAGCCGTGGTCGCCCGACAGCACGACCAGGGTGTTGGCAAGGCCGACCTTCCTGTCGATGAAGCGGAACAGCTCGGCCAGGGTGCGGTCGAGGCGGCGCTGGTTCTCCTCGGCCTCGAGGCTCGACGGCCCGAACAGGTGGTTGATGTAGTCGGTCGACGAGAAGCTGATGGCCAGGTAGTCCGTGACGGCGTCCCGGCCCAGCCCCTCGTTTTCGACGAGCGCCTTGGCAAAATCGAGGGTCAGCTCGTCCCCGGCCGGGCTCAGCGTCAGGAACGTGGTGAAGTACTTGCCGTCGCCGGGGCCGTAGGCGTGCGGGAAGATGCGACCCCACCCGGGGAAATCGGTCTCCCATGAGCGGTCGTCCGCTTCGCCGAACAGGTACTCGCCCGCCTTGCCCGCCAGCTTCCATTCGCTGTTGGCATAACGCTGCGGATGTTTTCCGGCGTTCCACGCCTCGACCCAGGCCGGGTACCGCTCGTAATAATAGTCGCTGGTGACGAAATCGCCGGTCGCCTTCGAGAACCAGAACGCCTTGCCGGCATGGCCGGCCATCGCCACCGCGCCGCGATCCTTGACCGAGACGGCGAACACCTTCGCCCGGCCGCCGGTATGGCTGGCCAGTTCGTCGCCGAAGGTCGAGACACGTATCGCCCCGGGTGAGCGGCCGTCGCTGCGCGCCGTACGCTGGGTCGGGTCGATCTCCCTGGACTTGTCGACCCCGCCGCCGGCGGTCAGCAGCCGATGTGCCGGGTCCTCGATGTTATAGCGCAGTTCGCCGGCCTCGCGATCGAGCCAGACGTTGGCGACCATGCCGTGGTCGGCGGGATAGGCGCCCGTGGAGAGCGACGCGTGGCCGACGACGGTCTCGGTGTTGGCGTGCTGGTATTGGGCGTATACGTAGTGCGTGCCCTGATCGAGCAGGTAGCGCCACCCCCCCTCCCCGTAGTGGCGGGCGAAGCGCATCGGCAGGTCGGCGCGCAGCGCATCGACGGTGATCTGCAACACGAGACGCGGTTTGGCCGGCTCTTCCCAGGGTAGAGATTGCGCAGGGCTACAAATGAGCAGAAGGGCCGCAACAACACAGGAGATTGACGGAAGGATCTTGCGAACGATGATCATCATGATCCCTCTCTTCCTTGGGACACCTCGGGCGCCCCCATTTTGATGTTTGGTTATTCTACCCCGGGCAACTCCAATGTTGGTATCGAAGGCAGCGTCTTTCCGACGATCCCCTGGATGCCGCCGTACATCCGGGCCATGTTGACGATGGCTTTGGTCGCCTGTTTCTCCCGCTTGGACCACATCCGCTCCGTCGCCCTCTTCTCGGATTCGAGATCCTCCCGCATCTGGGTGAAGGCTTCGATGACCCCCTGCACGGCGTTTCGGAACTCCACCCCCGAGAGGAACTCGTAGAGCATCTCCATCTTCTCGTTCTTCCCCACGACCGAGGCGCGCGCCAGCGCCACCTGAACGAGCCCTGCCCGAAGGATGTACGCCATCCCGATGGCCGAGGGGAAGTCGCAAACCCAGATTCCCCCGAGGTGTCCGATATGGCGGAGTCCCTCAGGAAGGGACTGGGAAACAATGACGGCCCCTTCCGCCCTGGCTTCCCTCTGGTCCTCCTTGAGCTTGTCCACCCAGGCATTGCTCCAGTTTTTCGCCCTCTTGGACTCCCAGAGAATCTTTCCGCACGATTGACCACCCGGCGTAAACACCTCCTGCATGCAATCCGCGCCTCTCACGCCTTTCGAGATTTCGGTGATCGAGTCGTGCGGAAACTCCCCCTGGAGCATTTTTTCCAGTTCGAGTTCCTGTACTTCCCCCTGCAACTGCATGCTCCCCTGCTCCGCCCGCCGCTTCAGGTCGTCGATCTGCTTGAGAAGATCGTTGATCTTGTGCTCCTTGTCTGCCTCCCGCAGGCGGTACTCCTCGTCCTTCCTCCTGGCCACCTCGGTGGCGATGCCTTTCCTCTCTTCTTCGAGTTTCCGGGCCACCTCGAGGTCGAGTTGCTCAGACCGCTCCTCCAGATCCCGCTTCTCCTTCAAGAGCTTCATCTCCCGGGAGGTCAGCTCCTTCACCTTCTGCTGCTGCTCCGCGAGCTGCTTCAACGCCGACTGATGCTCGATCAAGGCCTCGCTTCGTGCCTTCTCGGTTGCCAGCCGTTCCGCCTCGGCAACCCTCTGCCGGATACCCTCCTCGGCGTCCTGGAGCCGCTTGCGGTAGCTCTCCTCGAATTGCCGGGAGAGCCTCTCCTCGATGGAGCGGGTCAACGCCTGGCTGAGTTCGATTTCTTTGCCGCAGTGGGGGCAAACGACAGAAGTAGACGACATGGTACCCCTCCGAAATGACGTACCTCCAATTGTGACCCGCCCCCGATGATCGGTCCACCCGTTTCTTGGTGAATAAAGATGGCCACCGGCTCCACGGTGCCGAACCCGGAAAACGTCTCCTTGAAGAGCAGAGTGAACCGATCACGCGGGGGGCTGGTCGGAACTTGACTGCCGGATGGGAAAGACACATAATAAAACACGGTTTTTTGTATTCGGTTTTTCCCGGGGGTCGCACATCATGTCGAGAGGCCAGGGCAAGCGCAAGCTCGTCGCCATTCTCGTTGCCGATGCGCAGAACTACAGCCGTCTCATGGGTGAGGACGAGGCGGGAACGGTCCAGCTGCTCAAATCCCACCTCCAGACCATGTTCGAGCTCGTCGGGAAGTTCCACGGCCGGGTGGTGGACTCTGCCGGGGATTGCCTGCTCGCGGAGTTCGCCAGCGTCGTGGATGCCGTGCAGTGCGCCCTGGAGATTCAGAAGACGCTCAAGGCGTGGAACGAGGAACTGACCGAAGACCGGAGGATGATTTTCCGGATCGGGATCAATCTCGGGGACGTGATCGGGGAGGAAGGCAAGCTTTATGGAGACGGAGTCAACATCGCGGCCCGGGTCGAAAAGCTGTCCGAGGGCGGAGGAATATGCATCTCCGGGACCGCGTACGATCAGGTCAAGAACAAGATCCCTGTGGGATATGATTATCAGGGGGAAGTATCGGTAAAGAATATTCCGGAACCGATCCGGGTCTACAGAATCCTTCCGGACGTCACGGGAACATCGGTCCGGAAGCCGAGCCAGGCATGGGCAAGCCGCTTGCGGGGTCCGCTCCTGGCAACCGTCACCGGGGTGATTGTCGCCCTCTTCGCGTTTTTCCTGTGGCGCGAGTACTCGAAACCCCCCGTCGTGCCGCAGGAAGCCGTTGCCAAAGCATCCCACGAATTACCGCTCCCCCCGGAGACCTCGGTCGCCGTGCTCCCCTTCGAGAACATGAGCGGCGATCCCGACCAGGAATACCTGAGCAACGGACTCACCGACGACATCATCACCTCCATCTCGAAGCTCCCCCGCCTGTTCGTGATCGCCCGGAGCTCGACGCTCAAATATAAAGAAAAACCCGCGGACGTGAGGCAGATCAGCCGGGACCTGGGAGTGCAGTATGTCGTGGAGGGCAGCGTCCAGAGATCCGGAAAGCGGTTGCGGGTCAACGTCCAGCTGATCGACGGGACCACGGGTGATCACGTGTGGGCGGAACGGTACGACCGGGGAGTAAAGGAGTTTTTCCAGACCCGGGACAAGATCATCCTCGATCTTGCATCCTCGCTGGCGGGAGAGTTGACGGATGGCGACTTCGCGAAGATCATCCGCCGGAGAGTGAACAGCCTGGAAGCGTGGGAGGCCGTCCAGCGGGGCTATGCCCATTACGAACGGTGGACCGTCGAGGATCAGATCAAGGCCCGCGAATGGTATCAAAAGGTGACCGAGCTGGAGCCGGAGTCCGTCGTGGGATGGATGGGCATCGCATGGACCTTCATGAAGGAAGGCATCCTCCGTGGGGGACCGGAGGGCAAGGAGAAGTTGCGGCAGGCCGTCGAGATGGCGGAGAAGGTCCGCGCGATGGATCCCTCGTACTACGGCCCCTACATGCTCCTGGCCAATATCCAGGTCCGGGAGAGACGCTTCGAGGAAGCGGTCGCCAACGCGAGGAAGTGTTACGAGCTGGAACCGAATTATATCAACTCCATTTACATCATGGGGCATGTGCTGACGTATGTCGGCAAACCGGAGGCGGAGGAGGCGATCGGGCTGTTCAAGAAAGTGATGCGACTGAACCCGAACTTTCGTCCCCAATACCCGCATTCCCTGGGAAGGGCGTATCACGTGACGGGCCAGACCGACAAGGCGGTCGAATGGTACAAGGTTGCCGTCCAGAAAAACCCGAAGTGGGCCGCGCCACATGTCGATCTCGCCGCGATATACGCTTCGCTGGGCCGGAAAGAGGAGATGCGGTCCGAAGCGGCCGAGATCCTTCGCCTGAAACCGAAGTTTGCCGTAAAAAAGTATATGGAGACCGCATCTCTTCCTAAGGATCCGAAGTTCGGTCAATATCAGAGGGAGATGCTGATCAAGGCGGGTTTGCCGGAGTAATTCTTTCGCTCGAAACGTTCCGGCTATCGCGGTTACGCGAGGCAACCAGGAAAACCTGTTTGGACCAGGATTGCGTCCAGCTGGCGCTTCCTTTTTCCTGATCCACGCCGCACACACAATTTATACGAAACGAAGGGACCGGCGGAGGGTGTACCCCCCGGTCCCCCCCAAGGGG
>DOTC01000063.1 GCA_003513855.1 Deltaproteobacteria bacterium
CGGTTGTCGAAATCCGCCTTCACCTTGAACAGTTCCCTGTACTCTTCGTCGAGATTGTGAAGAAGGTAGTAGATTTCGGGGTTGCCGATCAGGATCACCTTGACGTCGAGAGGAATCGGCTCCGGCTTCATCATGGCCGTCGGCACGGAACGGTACTGCTCCCACACGTCCTCGATCTTCACCTCGGAGTTCCGGATGGCCCTCTTCAGGGCGTCGTAGGAGAAGAGGTTCCGGAAAAGATCCAGAGCATGAATGACCAGGAATCCGCCGTTCGCCTTGTGCAGAGCCCCCGCCTTGATCATGGTGAAGTCTGTAAAGGCGGTCCCGTACTGGGTCTTGTGCTCCATCCTTCCGAACAGATTGTAGTAGGTGGGGTTGCTTTCGAAGACGCAGGGACCGCCTTTCCGGTTTCCGTTGTTCACGATCACATTCACGGTGTACTTCTGGAAATCCGGTTCCTGCCTGGATATCTTCAGGAAAGGAAGGGNNGAGTTTCTCCTTGGTCCGTTTCTCCTCGGACTTCAGTACCCTCCTGACGTCATCGATCTTTTCCTGGATCTTCTTTCCGTTCTCTCGAAGGAGGATCCTCTTCCCTTCGTCGAGGGCACTGTATTCCTCCTCCGTCAGAGGTTCTCCCGAGTGCCCGGTCGCAACGATGCTGAACCCGCCCATCGCAGGCTGGAGTTTGAATCCCATTTCGCTCGCATCCCGTTCCACGGAAGCGAAGAGATCCTTCTGCCGTGCCTGGAACTCCTCCACGATGATGTTGTTCTGCTTCTTGTACTCTTTCGATTCGAAGATCTTCGGGATTTCCCCTTTCAGGAAAGAGATCAGCTCCACCATATCTTTCTGGAGGCCGACTCCCCGTCCCGGCGCGAGGGATACCGCTACCGGTTCGGTCGGATCCCGGAAATTGTTGACGTAGCACCAGTCCGGCGGGACCTCCTCCTGCTCTGCTTTTGTCGAGATGAAGGAACGGATCGCAGAAGTCTTTCCCGTACCGCTCTCCCCCAGCACATAGATGTTGAACCCGGTGCTGGAGAGATTCAGACCGAATTCGATAGAGTGCAGCGCGCGATCCTGGCCGATGATCCCGTCCAGCGGCGGCAGTTCGACCGTCGTCCGAAAGTCGAAGATCCGATCGTCGCAGAACCGGTAAAGGTCTTCTGGGGAAAGATCCCTCGCCATGCATCCCTCCTCCAAAATCGACTGCCTCGAGCTCCACTTGTCCCCATTATGCCCTCCCGGAACCTGCCCCGCAACGGCCCCGGCGCGTCCCCTCCGCTCCCGCCGAAGATGTCCGGGGGTGTCCCACCATGGTGGCCACGAACGCCATCACGCCCAGTATGGTATATTCTTCCTGATTATCGAGCCCCGGATGTCCGGAAAACCCCGAAGCGGTGGGATGATGGTCCGGCAAAAACCCAGCAAATGGTCATATATCGTGTTCGGGATATCCGTCCTGATATCGGTCGTATTATTCATTTACGACTGGTTCCAACCGATCGATATCTCGGTCTGGTTATTCTATCTGATTCCTCTCCTGTTTACTTCCTACGCAGCCCCGCGCTGGGCCGCTTACTTGCTCCTGTCGATATGCACGCTGCTGGTCGGGCTCGGGTACTTCGTAAGTGCCTCGCAAGGGTTCCCCAAGGTGGCGCTCCTCAACCGAACGATCGGGGTCACGGTGCTCTGGCTGACCATCGTCATCCTTCTGGAGCGGAAGCGGGTGGAAGACGACCTTCGGGAGAGCACGCAACGGTACCGGGACCTGGTGGAACTCTCCCCGGAAACGATCTACATCGAGCAGGAGGGAATGATCGTCTTTGTCAACCGCGCAGGGGTGGAACTGTTCGGCGGATCCACGATGGAGGATCTTCTGGGGAAGCATGTACGGGACTTCCTCCACCCGGACTTCCGGGAATCGCTCCCCTCTTGGGTCCGGAGGGCAGAAGCGGAGACGGAGGAAACTCCGCCGGTCGAGATAACGGTTCGTCGCCTCGATGGAACGCCCGTGGAAATGGAGGTGTCGTCCGTACCGATCCATTACCAGGGCAGGCCCGCCCTCCAGGTGTTCGCCCGCAACATCGCCACCCGGAAGCGCCTGGAGGATCAACTGCGCCAGTCCCAGAAAATCGAGGCGGTGGGAAGACTTGCGGGGGGTATCGCACACGATTTCAACAACCTGATGACGGTGATCACGGGCTACGTCGGATTGACGAAAAAGCGGTCCGGGGACCCAGAACTCGTCACGAAGGGACTCGAAGAGATCGGGAAGGCAAGCAGCCGCGCAACGAGGCTGACGCAGCAGCTGGTCGCATTCGGCCGCAAGCAGATCCTCCAGCCGCAGATCCTGGATCTGAACCTGATCGTCTCCAACATGGAGAGGATGCTTCGCCACCTGATCGGAGAGGATATCGAGCTCGTGACGATCCTCGACTCCGGGATCGGAAAGGTGAAAGCGGATCCGGGGCAGATCGAGCAGGTCATCGTCAATCTGGCGCTGAACTCCCGGGACGCCCTGCCGAATGGGGGGAGGATTAACATCGAAACCGGAAACGTCGACCTGGGTGAATCCGTTACCCGTGAGCAACAGGACCTCCCGGCCGGTCGCTACGTGAAACTTCTGTTCCGGGACGACGGAATCGGAATGGACGATGAGACCAAAGCCCACATGTTCGAACCCTATTTCACCACCAAGGAAGTGGGCAAGGGGGTGGGGCTGGGACTGGCGACGGTTTACGGCATCATTCGTCAGACCGGTGGCGATATCCTGGTCGAGAGCACCTTGGGAAAAGGGACCACATTCACGATCTTGCTTCCATGGGCGGCAGAGGCGGAAGCTGCCAGGGACCCCCTCGAACTGGTCCTGGACGCCCCCCCCGGGGAGGAGACGATACTGGTTGTGGAAGACGAGGAACCGGTCCGAACCCTGGTGAGGGAAACTCTGGAGGATGCGGGATACAAGGTCTTCGTGGCCTCCGATGGGGAAGAGGCTCTCGCATTGCTCTCCCGGAACAGGGAACCGATCCACCTGCTGCTCACGGACGTGGTGATGCCGAAAATCGGGGGACGAACCCTCGCGTCCCGGGTCTCCTCGCGGTACCCGGAGATGCAGGTTCTGTTCATGACCGGTTATTTCGATACCGACATCGATCGCCAGGAGAATCCACTCGGTCGAAAACCGGTCATCTTCAAGCCGTTTACACCACAGGAGCTGATGTCCAAGGTGAGAGAGCTATTGGACGGTTAAACAACAGGGAATCCAGCTATTTCTTTCTTTTTTCCTCAAGTTTTTTCTTCAATGCCTCCCCCAGCGATCCCAGGGAAGAGGAAGGCTCCTCTGGGAGATAGTGCCGGAAATCCTCCGGATCGGCCGGTCTCCCCTCCTGGTTTTCTTCCCCAGGAAGGGAGAGAGAGATTCTCCGCTTTCCCCTCTCCACCGAATCGACCTTCACCTCGATTTCCTGCCCTTCCATCACTGCCTCGCCAGGGTGGCGGATCCTTTTCCCTCCCCCCAGTTTTGAGATGTGCAGGAGACCGTCCACTCCCGGTTCCAGGGTGACGAAGGCACCGAAGGCGGTCAGGCGCGTGATTTTGCCGGTGTGGAACGATCCCGCGGGATAGTTCCCCTCCACACGGTCCCACGGGTCGAGAAGGGCCTTTTTCATGCTGAACGTGAAACGATCCTTTTCCCAATCGAGGCGCAAGATCACGACATCCACTTCCTGCCCGGGCGAAAGCGTTTCCCGGATATCCCCCCCCCGCTCCCAACCGACTTCGGAAACCGGTACCAGGCCCTCGACGGGGCCCAGGCTTACGAAGGCACCGAATTCCCTCACGGATGTGATCCGGCCCCTTACCGTCATCCCTTCCTGCATCGTTTCCCGGAGAGATTCCTTCTCCTGCCGTCGCCTTTCCTCCAGCAGAACACGGTGCGACAGAACCATGTTGCGGCCTTTCCCGTCAACCTGCGTTATCCGGAACAGCAGGCGCTTGCCGATCGATTCCCCCCTGCTCTCGGATGATCCGTCCCCGATCTGGGAATAGGGGCAGAAGCCCCGGAAGCCCCCCGCGACCTTGATCGAGAACCCCCCCTTGACCTCTTTCTCCACGGTCCCTTCCACTGGAATGCCGTTCCTCCAGGCGTCTTCAATCAGTGCCGGAACGACCGCTCCGCCCCCGATCTTCGTGGCGAACCACATTTCGTTGTTCCTCGTCCCCACGTAATACGCCTGTACCGTGTCGCCTTCCCCGACAGTCAGGTTCCCGTCCGCGTCCTGGAACTCCTTCTTGTCGAGGCATCCCTCTCCTTTCTGACCCAGGTCGAGAAAGAGGAAATCCGACGTGATTCCTATGATCTTCGCCGCAACCTGTTCTCCCGGTTCCAGCCTGGGAGGTTCCGAGTATGTCCTCTCGAGCAGTTCCTGGAAACTCTCCTCCCCCGACCTTTCCTCCTTTCCCCGATCGTCCCTGTTCATCGAGGCCCCCCTTTCCGGTCCCTTCCCCGAATGCCGTTCAATCCGTCTTTACGACTCCGATAAAGGGGAGCGCACGATGCCGGTCCATGTGGTCCAGACCGTATCCCACGACCCACAGGTCGGGAATGTCGAACCCGAGATAATCGATCCTCACGTTCTTTTCCAGCCGCTCCTTTTTCCGGAGGAGCACGCAGGTCTTCAGGGAAGCCGGCCTTCGCGGGAGCAAGAGGCTGATGAGGTACTCGAGGGTGTTCCCGGTGTCGACGATATCCTCGACGACCAGAACGTGCTTCCCCTCGATGTTCGTCCGGAGATCCATGATGAGGCGCACCGCACCGGAGGGCGCAGCTTCCTGGTCGTAGGCGGCAAGGGCCATGAAGTCGACGCGCCGGGGAATGGCGAGAAGGCGGGACAGGTCGGCAAGGAAGATGAAGCAGCCCCTGAGCACGCCGACCAGTAGGAGTTCCTCCACAGCTTCGTAATCCGCAGATACCTGCCGGGCCAGCTCCCCGACGCGGCGCAGGATCTCCTCCTCGGGAATGAGAACCTCCGGCTCATCCGGACTCATCGCAATCCCCCCCTCTGGCCGCCCGGCTTCGCACGATGTCCGTTTTGCGTTACCCTGATCCTGCAAGCCGGTTCCACGAACATAGTTTCTCACAGTTCCGTGCACCACAAAAGACCGCGCACGGGGGGTTGGGGCGTGGGGCGGCCGATCGAAGGCAACGTCGTCGACGTCGTCGCGGGAAAAATCTTCCCGGGGNNTGTGCCCCTCGCGGTTCGCCGAGGCGGTCGTCCCCCACGGAACGACTGCGGTCATCACAGACCCGCATGAAATCGCAAACGTCTCGGGTCTTTCCGGCATCTCCCGCATGAGGGAGGACGCGGCGACCGTTCCCCTTCGGGTCTTTTTCACCGCCCCCTCCTGCGTTCCCTCCACACCATTCGAAACCAGCGGTTGCTCGCTCGGCCCCGGGGATGTGGAAGCACTGCTCCGGGATGCCGACGTCGTCGCGCTCGGCGAGGTGATGAACTACCCGGGGGCAATCGCACGGAATCCCGATGTGATGGCCAAGATCCAGGCGGCGCGGGATGCCGGGAAGCCGATCGACGGACATGCCCCGACGGTCACCGGGGAGGACCTTCGAAAATACGTGGGTCTCGGAATCTTCACCGACCACGAGTGCACGAGCACGGCGGAGGCCCTCGAGAAGCATGCCCTGGGTATGCGGATCCTGGTCCGGGAGGGGTCGGCGGCACGAAACCTCGCCGCCCTTGCCCCGTTCGCGAAAGAGCACGATTTCTGCCTGGTGTCCGACGACAGGATCGCCCCCGACCTCTCCGCAGGCCACATAGACGGGTCCCTTGCGCGCGCCGTGTCCCTCGGGATCGAACCGATCCACGCAGTGCGCGCCGTGACCATCACGCCTGCCGAGCATTACCGCCTTCCCCTGGGCGCCATCGCTTCCGGCCGCATGGCGGACATCGTCAAGGTCCGGGATCTCTCCGGATTCACCGTCGAGGAGGTCACCATCGGAGGCATGCCGGTCGCCAGGGAAGGACGCCCCCTCTTCCCCGTGCGCCCCCTGCCGCTGGCAAAGACATTCCCCGTCACGCCCCGGCGGCCGGCCGACTTCTCCGTTTTTGCCGCGGGCCGCTCGGCCACCGTCCGGGTGATCGTCCTGGTCCGGGACGAGATCCTCACCGGGAGCGAAACCGCCACGCTCCGGGTGGAAGGGAACCGGGTGATCCCCGACAGCGACCGCGACATCCTTCTCGTTTCCGTGGTGAATCGCTACCGCGACTCCCCGGTGGCAAACGGCTTCGTCAGGGGATTCGGACTGAAAAGAGGCGCGATGGCGTCGAGCGTGGCACACGACGCCCACAACATCATCGTCATCGGATCCGATCCGGAGGAGATGGCCGGGGCGGTGAACCTTCTCATCCGGGAATCCGGCGGGCTCTGCTATGTCACGGGCGGAACGTCCGTGCTGCTCCCCTTGGCATTCGCAGGCCTGATGAGCACGGACCCCCCGGAGGAGGTCAACCTCCGTCTTTCCCTTCTGCACGCGGAAACCCGCAAAGCCGGCTGCGGACTCTCCTCTCCCTTCATGGCGCTTTCCTTCCTGAGTCTTCTCGTGATTCCCCGCCTGAAGATCGGCGACAGGGGTCTGTTCGACGTCGACGCCTTCCGCTTCATCGACCCGGTCCTCGCGTCGGGCTCGGACCTCCCCCCGGGAGAAGACTGCTAGTCCCGGGAGAGGGAGAGGTTCCGGTCGAGGTTGTGCGCCGCGCTGATGAGTCCCAGGTGGGTGAACGCCTGGGGGTAGTTGCCCAGATGCTCGCCGCTCGGTCCCAGCTCTTCCGAAAAGAGTCCCAGGTGATTCGCGTACCCGAGCATCTTTTCGAAGAAGAACCGCGCCTTCTGGACCTCCCCGGCCCGGGAAAGACACTCGACGTACCAGAAGGAGCACATGGTGAACGTCCCCTCCTTCCCCTTGAGGCCATCCGGCGATCCCTGCGCATTCCGGTACCGGTAGACGTGCGAATCCTCGACGAGGTCCCCCTCGATCGCCCGGAGCGTGGAAAGCCACCGGGGGTCTGTCGGGCCCAGAAACTTCACCAGCGGCATCAGCAGGTTCGCGGCGTCGAGCGCGGGAGAGCCCTTCGCCTGGACGAAGGCCTTCCGACGGGCGTTCCAGAAGTTTCCGAAGATGTCCCGGTAGATCGTGTCACGGGCGTTGATCCACCGGTCGAGCGGGGCGGGAAGGGACCGTTTCCGGGCAAGCCGGATTCCCCGGTCGACCGCCACCCAGCACATGAGGCGGGAATACAGGAACTCCTGGCGCCTGGACCGGAGCTCCCAGATCCCCTCGTCCTTCTTCCGCCAGTTTTTGCACACCCAGTCGATCAGCCGGACGAGGTTCGACCAGAGGTCGGAGTGGATCGGCTCGCCGTACTTGTCGTACAGGTAGACCGAGTCCATGAGCTCGCCGTAGATGTCGAGCTGGAGCTGGTCGTGGGCGTCGTTGCCGATCCGGACCGGCGACGATTTCCGGTACCCTTCGAGGTGAGGAAGGATCTCCTCGGAGAGCTCATGCCTCCCGTCGATCCCGTACATGATCTTCAAGGAGCCGTCGGAATTGAGCTCCCCGGCGCGCGCCCCGATCCAATGCATGAAGGACGCCGCCTCCCCCGTGTATCCGAGGCGGATCAGCGCATAGAGGGTAAAGGAGGCGTCCCGGATCCATGTGTACCGGTAGTCCCAGTTGCGCTCCCCCCCGATCTCCTCCGGAAGGCCGAACGTCGGCGCGGCGACGATCGAACCGTGGGGGCGGGAAGTCAGGAGCTTCAATGCGAGGGCGGACCGGTTTACCGTTTCCCGCCACCTCCCCCGGTAGTTCGAGCGTGCCACCCACCGCCTCCAGAAGTTGAGCGTGTCCTTGAATGCGCACGATACGTACTCTTCCCCCGTCGAGGGAGACGGACCGCCGGCGTCTGCTTCCTCGAGAACGAAGGAGACCGACTCGCCTGCGCGAAGGGTGAATTCGGCCGTCGCCGCCCCCGCTTCCCCGGCGAGCGGGACGTCCGACCGAAGCCGAAGCGCCCCGATCCCCCGTCCCTCGGGGTGGAACAAGGCTTGCCCGTCGCGGATCTCAAGCCTGTGGCCCCGACGTCCGTAGTCGAACCTCGGCGCGCACACCATCCGGAAGCGGATCTCGCCCCGGACGGTCTTCACCCGGCGGACGAGACCGTGGAGTTGCTCGCCGTCTTCCACGACCGCCATGAAATCCGAAATCTCTGCGACACCCCCCTCGGAAAGAAAACGAGACAGGAGGACGTTCGAATCCGGGAGGTAGAGCTGCTTCTGGCGGGCGCCATCGAGAACGGGAGCGATGCGGAACCTTCCCCCTCTCTTGTGGTCGAGGATCGCGGCGAAGATCGTCGGGGAATCGAAATGGGGGAAGCACATGAAGTCGATCGACCCGTCCATTCCGACGAGAGCGACCGTTTCCATATCCCCGATGACCCCGTAATTCTCGATCGGCTGGTAGTCCATCCTCTCCCCTCCCGGGCGTCCGCTGTCCTGAAGATTGCCGGACATTCGCAATGGATTCGGGCTACGGTGCTTTTGCGTGCAGGGGGCGAGGCGAAGAACGGGCGGGCACGGATGCCGTCAACGGGCATTGCGAACGGTTTTCCAGGCTCGTCCGCTTTCCCACTCCTTTTCCTGCTGCTCTTCCAGCGTGGAACAGACCCCGTCCCTGGTCCGGTAATACAGGCTGAACCGGAGGTCGAGGGCAGGCGGATGGAGTTCGTACATGAGCGTTGCGACGTCTTCCGGCCGGTTGATCGGATCCCACCTCGCGTTGGTGTTCGGCCGCACGAACCTCCCGCTCAAGAGCAGGCGGAAGAACATCAGGTCGCACAGCATGCCCTCCAGCCAGGGAACCCAGTTCTCGTAGCCTGCGATCCACTTGATATGCGGGGAATTGTCCAGGAGGACCGTTGCCGTCCGCCGGTTCGCGAAATCGCACGCGCCGAAAAATATTCCGTCATAGCTCGTCAGCGGGGAAACGATATTCTTGAGCTTGGTCCGGCTGATATCCTTCACCGCACTGATCGCTTTCCGCTTCCCGTGGCAGCCGATGTAGGCAATCTTGGTCCTGTTTTTCACGCCCTGGTCGTACCGGGTGAGGGAGTCTTTCAGCCCCTGGGAATTCTGGAACACGGTGTAGCTGAACAGCGCGTCGTGTCCGGGACGGTCGAGTCGATACCCGTTGCGCCTCGCGTAG
>DOTC01000103.1 GCA_003513855.1 Deltaproteobacteria bacterium
GGCCGTCCCTCCCCGCATCTCCACGCCGTACGCGGGGAAATAGGTGACGTTCCTCCCTTCCTCCATCGCGGCCAGGGCGAGGAGGTTTCCGATCATGAGGATTCCCTGCCCGCCGAACCCCGCCATGATGACGTCGGTGGTCAAACGAAGTCCGCCTGTTTCCGTTCCTTGTACACTCCGAGAGGAAAATACCCGGAGATCTCTCCGAGAACGCGCTTCTGCGCGTCGAGGGGCTTCATCCCCCAGTTGGTCGGGCACGTGGAGAGGAACTCGACGAGGGAGAAGCCCACTTCCCGGATCTGCATATCGAAGGCCTTCCTCACCGCTTCCTTCGCCTTCCGGATCTGAGCGGGGGTGCTTGTGGCGACGCGTGCGGAGTATGCCGTCCCCTCGATCGTTGCGAGAAGTTCCGCCACCTTGATGGGGTATCCGTCGTTCCGGAACTCCCGCCCGTACGGAGAGGTCGCCGTCTTCTGCCCGAGCATCGTGGTCGGCGCCATCTGGCCTCCCGTCATCCCGTACGTCGTGTTGTTGATGAACAGGACGGTGATGTTCTCCCCCCGGTTCGCCGCGTGGATGATCTCGGAGGTCCCGATGGCGGCGAGGTCGCCGTCCCCCTGGTAGGTGAAGACGAACCGGTCGGGATGGGCGCGCTTGACCCCGGTCGCCACCGCCGGAGCACGGCCGTGCGGAGCCTCCGCGAAGTCGACGTCGATGTAGTCGTACATAAGCACTGCGCATCCCACGGGGGCGACGCCGACCGTCTTCCCGCGGACGTCGAAACGGTCGATCGTCTCCGCGAGGATCCGGTGCGCGATCCCATGGTGGCATCCGGGACAGTAGTGGGACCGCACGTCGAGCAGGCTCCGGGGCCTCGAAAAGACCGCTCGCGGGAACGTTTCCCTCCTTTTGTCTTTCATCGAACCCTCACCGGCCTGCGCCGATCTCTCCGGCCAGGCGCCGGATCTCCTGAAGGATCTCCTCGGGCGTGGGAATGGCGCACGGCTTCCCGAGGAACCGGATCTTGTCGTGGTGTCGGGTGCTCATCCGGACGTCCTCGAGCATCTGCCCGGTGTTCATCTCGATCACGAGGATGGCGTCCGCCACGCCTGCGGCCTCGTTCACCTCCCTCGACGGAAAGGGAAACAAAGTGACGGGACGGAGCATTCCCACCGGAATGCCTTCTCGCCTCGCGACCTGGATCGCCGTTTTGCTTACCCGCGCAGCGGTTCCGAAGGCGACGATCACGACTCTCGCACCGTCCATGCAGTACGACTCGTAGAGGACTTCCTCCTTCTGCATCGTCGTGTATTTCCGATGAAGCTTCCAGTTGTGGACCTCGATCTCGTCGTCCTTGAGGTAGAGAGATTTTACGATCCGCCGCTCCCGCCCCGCGCACCCCGTGAGAGCCCACGGCTTCTCCGCCGAAACCGTCGGGAGGTACGGGGTGGGGACGAACGGCTCCTTCATCTGTCCGATGACGGCGTCGCCCAGGATCATGGCCGGGTTCCGGTACTTGTCCGACAGGTCGAACGCGCGCATCGTGAGCGAGTACATCTCCTGGACGGAGTGCGGAGCGAGCACGGGCATCCTGTAGCCTCCGTGCCCCCCCCCTTTGACGGCCTGGAAGTAGTCCCCCTGGGACGGAGCGATTCCGCCCAGGCCGGGCCCCGAGCGGGATATGTTGACGATGACGGCCGGAAGCTCCATGCCGGCCATGTAGGAAAGTCCTTCCTGCATCAGCGAGATCCCCGGCCCCGACGAGGAGGTCATGACCCGCTTGCCCGAAGCCGACGCTCCGAGGAGGAAATTGATCGTGGCGACCTCGCTCTCCGCCTGGAGAAACATCCCCCCGATGGGTGGCAGATGGGCGGCCATGTACTCCGGGATGTCGTTCTGGGGGGTGATCGGATATCCGTAGTAGAAACGGCACCCTGCCGCGATGGCACCGACGCAGATCGCTTCGTTGCCCTTCATCAGTTCCCGGCTGATCCCGGAGGCGGCCAGCGTCATCGCCACACCCGGATGCAGACGTCGGGGCAGGACTCGGCACAGATTGCGCAACCCGTGCAGTCGAGGGGGCGTGCGAAGAGTGCCGCGACGTACCCGTGCCGGTTGATCCTGTCCCCCATCTCGATACAGTGTTTCGGGCATGCCGGGACGCACAGCTCGCATGCCTTGCACCTTTCGAAGTCGATTTCGATCGTGCCCGTGGGTGCTGGAGCGGTGCCCTTCATGGCCTGCGAATCGTCCTCAGTCGTATTTCGGCTTGAATTCGAAATAGTGCGTGGTGTCGATGTACCGGATCGTCCGGGATTTCGACCGCATGACGACCGAATAGGTGTACGCCCCTCCGCTGAAGAACCGGACTCCCCTCAGGAAGTCGCCGAAGGTGACACCGGTCGCCGCGAACATGACATCGCTCCGGGCGAGGTCCTCAAGCCTGTACACCTTGTTGACATCGTCCACTCCCATGGTCTTGGCGCGTTCCGCCTCCTCCTTGTTCCGGAACTTGAGAACTCCCTGGAAATCCCCCCCCAGGCACTTGAGCGCCGCCGCCGCCAATACCCCTTCCGGTGCTCCCCCCGTCCCCATCAGGACATCGACGCCGGTCCCTTCCTTGGCCGTCGCGATGGCAGCCGCGACGTCTCCGTCTCCGATCAGCTTGATTCGCGCGCCGACCTCCCGGCATTCCCGGATCAGCTCCTGGTGCCTCGGCCGGTCGAGGATGACGACGCACAGGTCCTCGATGTACACTTTCAGGGCTTTTGCGATGCTGCGCAGGTTTTTGGTCGGCGTGGCCGTGATGTCGATTGCCCCTTTTGCCTTGGGGCCGACCGCGAGTTTCTGCATGTAGGTGTCCGGTGCGTGAAGGAATCCCCCCTCCTCCGCGATGGCGATGACCGCGAGCGCGTTGTTGCCGCCGGTCGCGACGATGGTCGTTCCTTCCAGAGGGTCGACGGCGATATCGACGCGGGGGGTGTCGGACGCCCCGACCTCCTCGCCGATGTAGAGCATCGGGGCCTCGTCCCGCTCCCCCTCTCCGATGACGACCCTCCCCTTGAACTGGACGGCGTTGAACGCGCCGCGCATCGCCTCGACGGCTGCCTGGTCCGCAGCGACGTTGTCACCGCGCCCCATGAGTCTCGCTGCCGCGAGAGCGGCCGCCTCGGTCACACGGACCACCTCAAGTGCCAGGTTTCGTTCCACAGGTTCCCCCTTTCGAGGATGTTGGTTTCCTGATTCCCGTCTTCTCGAGGAAAAGGTCGGGGACGCGGACGATCTTCCCTTCGCCATCCGTGAATGCGTGAAGGGTGGACCCGTCCGCCAGAAGAATCCCGCTCTCTCTCTCGATCCGGTATCCGAAGGCGATGCTTGCCCGTTTGCATCCCCGGATTTCCGCCTGGATGGAGAGNNAACCACTTCAGATAGTTCGCGTAATAGACGATCCCCATGGCATCGGTATCCGCGAAGAGCACCCGAACCGTGGCGACCTGCTCCATCCTTGCCTACGCGTTCTTTCCCGCGAGGAGATAATCGATAAGGCGCGTCCCGGCGTCCAGAAACTGGCCCGTCGCCTTCGCATCGGCCTCGGTGAACCGCTTGCCCGGGAAGGACGAAAGGCCTGTCGGTGCGGGATAAAAGATGAAAGGTACCGGCTCCTGGGAGTGGGTCCGGATGGCAACCGGGGTCGGATGATCGGGGAGAACCAGAACGGTCAGGTCGCCTCCTTCCCTGGCGCGTGCGAGGATGGGGCCCACCATCTCCTCGTCGATCCGTTCGATGGCGCGGACCTTGTCCGGGGCGCTCCCGTTGTGTCCCGCCTCATCGGGCGCCTCTACGTGGATGAGAACGAAGTCCTTGCTCTCGAGTTCCCGGAGGGCATACTCCGCCTTCCCCCGGAAATTCGTGTCGATGTACCCCGTGGCGCCGGGAACGCTCACCAAATCCAGCCCCGCATACACGCCGATCCCCCGGAGGAGATCGACGGCAGCCACGACCGAGCCTGTCAGTCCGTATTTCTGTCCGAAGGTCTTCATTCTGGGGGCCTTCCCCTGGCCCCACAACCAGATGGAGTTCCCCGGCTGCTTGCCGGCCTCGACCCTCTTCCGGTTTACGGGGTGGTCCGCGAAGAGCTCCCTCGAAACCTCCATGAGCTCCAGGAGGAACTCCGCACCTTCCCCCTTCGGCAGGTACTCGGTGATGTTTTTCCCGTGAAGGTCGTGGGGGGGCGTCGTCACAACGGCGTCGTTGCCGCCGGGCCATACCATGAGGTGCCTGTAGCTCACTCCCGGGTAAAAGCGTACGTTCCTGTCCGCAACCGCCTCTTGGAGCGTGTGCAGGAGTTCGGCGGCCTCCCCGGTGCTGATGTGCCCCGCGGAAAAATCCTCCATTTCGGATTTCGCCCCGTGGTTCTTGAGGGCCACCACGTTGCACCGCACCGCCACGTCCTCTGTTCCGAGCTCCACGCCCATGGAAGCGGCCTCGAGCGGAGAGCGTCCCGTGTACACCTCCCGGGGATCGTACCCGATGATGCTCAGGTTCGACACGTCGCTTCCCGGGTACATATCTGCCGGGACCACCTGGACCAGCCCCAGTGATCCGTGGGAGGCCATGAAATCCATGTGAGGTTTGTTTGCCGTCTCCAGCGGGGTCATGTTCCCAAGGGAAGGGATCGGCCAGTCGGCCATCCCGTCGCCGATGAGAATGATGAATTTTCGAGCCACGCGGCCTCTCCTTCAGAAACCGAGGACTTTCAGAACCTCTGCCATGTCCGATGGTATGGTGACAGGTTCCACGGACTGGGCGATTGCGTTATCCGGGTCCTTCAGACCGTGCCCGGTCAGGGTGCAGACGATCCGTTCCCCCTTGCGGAAAAACGACTCTCTTCCCAATTTTATCACGCCGGCGATCGACGCTGCCGACGCAGGTTCGCAGAAAAGCCCCTCGGATTCGGCCACGAGCTTGTACGCCTCGAGGATTTCCGCGTCGCTGACCATTCGGATAAGACCTCCGGACTCGTCCCGCGCGGCCTCGGCCTGCTTCCACGAAGCGGGATTCCCGATCCGTATGGCGGTAGCAACCGTCTCGGGCTTCCGGATCGGGTGTCCCCGGACGATGGGAGCCGCACCCTCGGCCTGCCACCCCAGCATCCGGGGGAGGCGCGACGAACGGCCGGCCGCCTGGTACGCCTTGTACCCCTTCCAGTACGCGGTGATGTTCCCTGCGTTTCCCACGGGGAGAACGTGGCAATCCGGCGCGTCCCCCAATGCGTCACAAATCTCGAATGCCGCGCTTTTCTGCCCTTCGATCCGGTACGGGTTGACCGAGTTGACCAGGGTCACCGGGTACTTCTCCGAGATCTCCCGCACGAGCCCCAGCGCGTCGTCGAAGTTCCCGAGGATCTGTATGACCTGGGCGCCGTGGATCATCGCCTGGGACAGCTTTCCGTGGGCGATCTTTCCCTCCGGGATGAGGACATACGCCTTCATGCCCGCCCTTGCCGCATAGGCCGCCGCGGACGCGGACGTGTTCCCCGTGGACGCGCAGATGACGGAGTCCGCTCCTTCCGCCTTCGCCGCCGACACCGCCATCGTCATTCCGCGGTCCTTGAAGGACCCGGTGGGATTGAGCCCCTCGTATTTCAGGTAGAGTTCCGTCCCGGGGGCGATGGACCGGGCCAGGGCCGGCGCGGGCACGAGCGGGGTGTTCCCCTCGAGAAGGGTCACGATGCACTCCTCGGGCACGGCCGGCATGAGGTCGCGGTACCTGCGAACGATTCCTTTCCAGGGCATGAGAAGGTTCCTGATCATGGGTTACAGGTTGTTTTCGATCCGGATCATGCGGGTCCGGTCGAGGACTACGGGGAGCCGGTCCGTCTCCTCGAGGGCGGCGCGCATGTCCTTCTCCTTCGCGTGGTGGGTCACGATGAAGATCGCGACGGCGCTCTCCTTCCGTCGCCCTTTCTGGATGACGGAGGAGATGCTGATCTGGTGGCTTCCGAGGACTCCGGCGATCTTGGACAGGACACCCGGCTTGTCGATCACCCGGAATCGAAGGTAATGCTCGGAGTCCACGTCCGTGAAGGGGGAAACCGTGGTTCCTTTCCCGGCGAGATGGTCGTGATACCCGCTTGCCGGAATCCGTCCGGAGACCCCCTTCCGGATGTTGCGCGCGATCTCGATCACGTCGCTCACCACCGCCGATGCGGTCGGAAGCTTTCCGGCCCCCTGCCCGTAATACAGCGATGATCCGACGAAGTCGCCCTTCACATAGATCGCATTGAAGGAACCGCCGACTGTGGCCAGCAGGTGGTCGGAAGGGATCATCGTCGGGTGCACGTGCACCTCGATGCCGTTCCCCGTCTGTTTCGCGATGGCGAGCAGCTTGATCGTGTAACCGAACTCGCGGGCGAATCCGATGTCCTGGGCGGATATGTCGCGGATCCCCTCGACGTAGATCTTTTCTAGGGGAACGGTCCCTCCCGTTGCGAGCCACACGAGAATGGAAAGCTTGTGGGCGGAGTCGATCCCGTCCACGTCGAAAGACGGGTCCGCCTCCGCAAGTCCGATCGATTGCGCCTCCGCCAGGACGTCCGCAAACTCCTTGCCCTCATTGGTCATCCGGCTGAGGATGTAGTTGCACGTCCCGTTGATGATCCCGTAGACCTCGTTGATCCGGTTGGCGGCAAGTCCCTCCCGCATTGCCCGGATGATGGGGATCCCCCCCCCGACGCTGGCCTCGAATCCGATGTCCACCCCGGCGGCGGTCACCGCTTTGCTGATTTCCTCGCCGTGCTCAGCCAGGAGCGCCTTGTTCGCCGTGACGACGGATTTCCCCTGCCGGATCGCTTCGAACAGGAAATCCCTGGCGTCGGTTTTCCCCCCGACCAGCTCGACCACGATGTGGACGGCCGGGTCCCGGATCACTTGGAAGCCGTCTGTGGTCAGCAACCCGTCGGGAAGCGGCACCCCCCGGTCGCGCTCGATGTCGAGATCGGCGACCTGCACCAGGCGGATGGGGGCACCCACCCGCCGACGAAGAAGCTCGGCGTTTTCCAGGAGGAGCTTGGCGGTCCCCGAGCCCACGGTCCCGAAGCCGATGATCCCTACTCCGATCTCCCGGGTCGCCCCGGTCATCGGACCCTCACCTTGACGGGAGCCTGCAAGATGGCCTTCGTCCCGCGGATCGCCTGACGTATCCTGTGCTCATTCTCCACCAGGGCGAACCGTACGAACCCCTCCCCGTGCTCCCCGAAGCCGAACCCCGGGGAGACGGCTACTTTCCCCTTGGTCAACAGAAACTTGGAGAACTCGACGGATCCCATCGCCCGGAAAGGCTCCGGGATAGGGGCCCAGACGAACATCGTTCCTTGGGGTTTCGGAAAATCCCAGCCGATCCGTGCGAATCCGTCCACCAGGCAATCTCTCCGCTTCCGGTACACTTCCACCGCTTCCTCCACCACGCGGTACGGGCCGTTCAGGGCTACCGTGGACGCAACCTGGATCGCCTGGAACATCCCGTAGTCGAGGTAGCTCTTGATGCGGGTCAGGGCTCCCACCATGTGCCTGTTCCCGACGACAAACCCGACGCGCCACCCGGGCATCGAGTATCCTTTCGACATGGAGTACAGCTCCACGGCCACGTCCTTCGCCCCGGGGACTTGCAGAATGGAAGGGGCCTTGTACCCGTCGAAGACGAGGTCGGCGTAGGCCAGGTCGTGAACCACGAGGAGTTCATGCTCTTTCGCGAACTCCACGATGCGCCGGAAGAAGTCGAGATCCACGACCTCCGTCGTCGGGTTGTGCGGGAAGGAAATGATCAGGAGCTTCGGCTTGGGCCAGATGGTTTTCATCGCCCGCCGGGTCCGATCCAGGAAGTCCCCCTCCCCGCTGGTGAGCGAGATCGACCGCACGTCCGCATTCGCGATGATCACGGAGTAGGCGTGGATCGGATAGGTGGGGTTCGGCACCAGGGCGATGTCGCCGGGCCCCATGACAGCCAGAACGAGGTGGGACAGCCCTTCCTTGGCTCCGATGGTGGCGATCGCCTCCGTGTCCGGATCAAGCTCCACGTGGAATTTCCTCTTGTACCAGTTGCAGATGGCAAGCCGGAGCTTCGGGATCCCCCGCGAGGCGGAGTAGCGGTGGTTCCGGGGGTTCCGGGAGGCCTCGATCAGCTTGTCGACGATGTGCTTCGGTGTCGGAAGATCCGGGTTTCCCATCCCGAGATCGATGATATCCTCGCCCGCCTTCCGCATCTTCGCCTTGAGGTCGGTCACAACGGCCAGGACGTAGGGGGGAAGCCGCTTGATCCGTGGGAATTCCTCCATGGTCGGTCTCCTGAGGAAGTGTAAACAAGATATGCTAATGAATCTGGACGGGTAAGTCAATTTCGGCAGAGGGAATTCCGGCTTCGGGAAGGTCCCCTCCTACTCCCAGGCGCTGGCGGACGCGTCCTTGCGCTCCAGCCAGCCTTTCACCCCCTCATGCTCGGGATCGGAAAGATCCGGATCCCGCTCCAGAAGCATGATGGCGATCTCCCGGGACCTCGCGAGGATCCGGGCGTCCCGGACGATGTCGGAAAAGACAAGATCGGGGATGCCGGATTGCCGCACGCCGGCGAAATCCCCGGGTCCCCGGATCTTCAGGTCCTCCTCGGCGATCCGGAAGCCGTCGTTCGTCCTCTCCATCACGGAGAGGCGCGCCGCCGCATCCTCCCCCTGTTCTCCCCCGACCATCAGGAGGCAGACGGAAGGCCGGCTTCCCCTCCCCACGCGACCGCGGAGCTGGTGAAGCTGGGACAGACCGAACCGTTCGGCGTGCTCCACCATCATGACGGTGGCTTCCGGAACGTCCACACCCACCTCCACGACCGTCGTGGAGACAAGGATCCGGATCTCCCCCTTCTGGAAGCGACGCATCACGGATTCCTTTTCGTCGGGTTTCATCCGGCCGTGCAGGAGTCCGACTCCGGTATCGGGAAAGGCCTCCCGGACGCGTTCGTACGTTCTCCTGGCGTCCCGCAGCGTCAGCGTTTCCGACTCTTCCACGAGAGGAAGGATGATGTATGCCTGCCCTCCCGCCAGCAGCTCCTTTCGGACTCTTTCCCAGGCCTTGTTTCTCTTTCCCTCCGCGACCACCGCGGTCTCCACCGGTTTCCTTCCCGGCGGCATCTCGTCGATGACGGAAACGTCGAGGTCTCCGTACAGGGTCATCGCCAGGGTGCGGGGGATCGGCGTCGCGGTCATCACGAGAAGATGGGGGGACATCCTCCCTTTCCCCCGAAGGGCCGCCCGCTGCAGGACACCGAACCGGTGCTGCTCGTCGATGATCCCCAGGGCCATCTCCCGGAACTCGACCCCCTCCTGGATGATGGCATGGGTTCCGATCACCACGTCCGCGATCCCTTCCCGGATCTCCTCCCGCGCCTTTTCCCTCTTCGGTGCGGAAAGAGAGGAGGTGAGAAGGACGATCCGGACCGGAAGGCCTTCACACAGTATGGAAAACCGGTTGTAATGCTGTTCCGCGAGGATCTCGGTGGGAGCCATGAGTGCCGTTTGCACCCCTTTCCGCCAGGCCACCATCGCCGCAACCCAGGCGACGATGGTTTTCCCGCTCCCCACATCCCCTTGCAGCAGACGGTGCATCGGGTGAGGGAGTGACATGTCCTTCAGAATCTCGTTCAGGACACGTCGCTGCGCGTCCGTCAGCCGGAAAGGGAGCCTTCTCTTGATCTCCGCCACGATTTCCCTGTCCCACGGCAAGGGCTCCGCGACCTCCTTCATCACGCCGGACCGTCGCCTCGCCAGGACCCACTGGATGTAGAACAGCTCCCCGAAGATGAGGCGCTGCTGGGGAGGCGAGGAAAAGGAGAGGAGCGTTTCCGCGTCCGCCTCCGTAGGGGGGAAGTGCAGCGTCTCGAGCGACTCGTGGACGGGAGGAACGTCGGCCGCATCCAGGATCCACCGGGGGAAGATCTCCTTCTCCGTCGAGGCGTACTTCCTCACGACTTCCCACTGGATCTTCCGGAGCGTGCGCGGGGGAATCCCCTCGACAACGGGGTACACCGGAACGATCCGCCCCATGTTCACGGGATCGCTTTCGTCCGCCGCCGCAAGAATCTCGGGATGGTGCATCTCCAGCCGGAACTGGAAGAGCCGGACCGGCCCGCACAGGACCGCGGTTTCGCCCACCCGGAACCGTTCCGCGAGCGATGGCCGGTAGTGAAACCATTTGGCGGAGAGACGCCCGGTTCCATCGGAGAGGACCACCTCGAACAGGCGCCTTCCTCCCCACCCCCTTCCGCCGCCGCGCACCCCCAGAACCTGCCCTTTCACGGGAACGGTCATCCCGGGCTTGACCGACCGCAGGGGAACGATCCGCCTCCGGTCCTCGTACCCTTTCGGGAAGAAGAAGAGGGCGTCGTGCGGGGTCCGGATGCCGCGGGCGGCGAGCTTCTCGGCGAGCCGTGGACCCACCCCCTTGACGTACTGGATGGAGGAAGGCCCCGACACCCCTACTGCCCGCTCCTGCTTCCCTGTTTGCTGTCCCGGGACTGGCAGTCCCGTTCCTCATGGTATTCCTGGAGACTCCGGACGGAGAGGACTTCCCCGATCAGATGGGAGATCGCATGGGCCACCGCCTTCGCCGCGGCGAGCGTCGTAACGTACGGGATGTTGTAGACGAGCGCGGTCCGGCGGATGTAATACGAATCGGCTTTCGACTGGGCGCCCAGCGGCGTGTTGATGACGAGGGCGATCTCGCCGTTCTTGATGAGGTCGGCGACGTGAGGCCGCCCCTCGTTGATCTTGAGGATCGGTTCCGCCGGGATGTCGTTCCGGCTCAGGAAATCTGCGGTGCCCCGGGTGGCCGCTATGCGGAAACCGCACTCATGGAGCATCCGGGCCGGCCCGAGCATTCCGGTCTTGTCCTCGTCGCGGACGCTGAGGAACACTTTTCCCTCTCTTGGAAGCATCATCCCCGCTGCGATCTGCGACTTGGCGAACGCCCTCCCGAAATTGGAGTCGATCCCCATCACCTCGCCGGTCGATTTCATCTCGGGGCCGAGAATCGTGTCGACGTCCGGGAACTTGATGAAGGGAAACACGGCCTCCTTGACGCTGATGTGCTCCGGTACGATGGTATCCGGCAATCCGAACTCGGCCAGCTTCCGGCCGACCATGATCTTGGCGGCCAGCTTCGCCAGAGGGATCCCGATCGCCTTGCTTACGAAGGGGACGGTTCGGGAGGCGCGGGGGTTGACTTCCAGGATGAATATCTCCCCCTTCTTGACGGCGAATTGCACGTTCATCAGCCCCACCACTCCGAGTTCCTTCGCGAGGATCTTCGTCTGGCGGACGATCTCCCGCGTGATTTCGGGGGAAATCGAATGAGGCGGCAGGGAGCACGCGGAATCGCCCGAGTGCACCCCCGCCTCCTCGATGTGCTCCATCACCCCGCCGACGACGACGGTCTCCCCGTCCGCGATCGCGTCGACGTCGATCTCGATGGCGTCCTCGAGGAACTTGTCGATGAGCACCGGCTTCTCCTCGGACGCATCGACCGCGCCGGCGAGGTACTGCCGGAGTCCCTCTTCGTCATGCACGATCTCCATGGCCCGCCCGCCCAGGACATAGGAGGGCCGAAGGAGAACGGGATATCCGATCCGCCCCGCGATGGAAACCGCCTCCTCGGCGGATCGCGCGATCCCGTTTGCCGGTTGCCTGAGGCCGGAAAGGTCCAGGAGTTCCTTGAACCGCTCCCGGTCCTCCGCCCGGTCGATGCTGTCGGGGGATGTCCCGAGAATCGGCACCCCTTCCCTTTCCAGGGGGACCGCCAGCTTCAGCGGCGTCTGGCCGCCGAACTGGACCACCACGCCCTCCGGCCGTTCCTTGTCGTAGATCGACAGCACGTCCTCCACGGTCAACGGCTCGAAGTAGAGCTTGTCGGAGGTGTCGTAGTCGGTGG